>CAYTVW010000057.1:0-8964 GCA_964441865.1 uncultured Acidimicrobiaceae bacterium | reverse complement strand
CGATTGAGTCCCCGACTTTCACCACCCGCACCGTCTCCCCATACTTGTCTCCGAAGAAGGCCAGAGCGCCCATTTTCCTGGCCTCGTCTTGAGTCGTAACAATTGTCTCCACCTTCTCGTTAGCAATCACCCGAAGGTTGGCACGCCGCTCCACCTCTGCGAGTTCCGAATCGCTCATCGCCGAAAAGTGAGTGAAGTCGAATCTCAAACGGCCCGGCTCAACCAACGACCCGGCCTGATGGGCATGATCCCCGAGCACTTCCCGCAGAGCGTGGTGGAGGATGTGGGTCCCCGTGTGAGACTTTCGGATCGCCGTGCGTCTGGCTGAATCGATTTGGAGTTGGGCTTCCTGGCCTACTTGGACACTCCCTGCGACAACTTCTGCACGATGAGTGTGAAAACCCTGGACAGCATGTTTGACGTCGGTAACTTCGAGCCTTCCAGTCGCTGTGGAGATCGTCCCAGTGTCCCCTACTTGTCCCCCGGACTCACCGTAGAAGGGTGTGACATCTACGAATATCTCGACTTTCCGCCCTTCCTCGGCGTTCTCTGTGAGCTGGCCATCCGCGACAATCGCCAGGATCCTTCCTGTCCCCGATTCCGCTTCATATCCAATGAATCGCGTAGGCCCGATCTCATCCATGACCGACCGATAGAACTCGGCCAACACAGCTTCGTCGCCACCCTTCCACTGCTTTCGAGCCCGTTTCCTCTGCAACTCCATCTCCGAGGTGAACACTTCCTCGTCGACTGACCCTCCCCGCTCCCCGACGATTTCCTTCGTCAGCTCGATCGGAAATCCGTAGGTGTCATGGAGCTTGAACGCCACCTTTCCATCGAGGGGTTCCTCGCCAGTCGTCTCATCCAATGCCGTTTCCAGGAGCTGAAACCCAGACTCGAGAGTGCGACGGAAATTCGTTTCTTCCCGAGAGACAACCTCGACAATGAGATCCCGCTTTTCCTCCAACTCTGTGTACCAATCACCGAGAACGTTAACGGTCGCCTCGACAAGCTTCGGGGTCACCAAGCCTTCTCCCCCGAGCTGCCATGCATGTCGGACAGCACGCCGGATGATCCTTCGCAGGATGTAGCCCCTCCCCTCGTTAGACGGGACGACCTGGTCGCCGACCAACACCGACATAGTCCGACCATGGTCGGAAAGGATCCGAAGAGATGTATCGGAGACGGGGTCTGACCCATATTCAACGCCCGTGAATTCTTCCGCGGCCCGACGCACCGGGGCCACTACATCAATATCGAAGACCGAATCGACGTTCTGCAGAATCGCTGCAAGCCTTTCATGTCCCATGCCCGTATCGATGCTCTTCTTCTCCAACTCCCCCACAACGTGGTAAGGCTCATCTTGGATGTACTGCATGAAAACCAGGTTCCAGATCTCAACGAATCGTTCTTCTCCACCGTGGAGCGGACCTCCGTCAGCCCCATGTTGAGATCCCCTGTCGTAGAAGATCTCCGCGCAAGGTCCGCAAGGGCCTGCTACACCCATGTGCCAGAAGTTGTCCTTCCCGCCCAACTGCACCTTCTCAGCGGGGACGCCCACATGGTCTATCCAGAGTTCAGCCGATTCCGGGTCTTCCTCGTAGGCCGTAAACCAGAGGTTCTCGGGATCGAGTCCGTATCCTTCGGTTACTAGCTCGTAAGCCCACTTCATTGCCTCTTTCTTGAAGTAGTCCCCAAAACTGAAGTTTCCGAGCATTTCAAAGAACGAAAGGTGCCGTTCCGTCGATCCAATAATGTCAATATCAATCGTCCGGACAGCCTTCTGGACACTGGCAGCCCTCAGCCATGGGGCTTTCTCTTGTCCAAGGAAATACGGTTTGAATGGAACCATCCCTGCGTTGACTAGCAGCAAGGTCGGGTCTACAGGAATCACCGGTGCCGACGGCCTGATCGTGTGACCACGTTCGGCAAAGAAATCTACGAATGTCTTGCGAATGCTGCTGCTGTCCATGAGGCCCCGAAGGTTAGTTGCCTGCGACCCCTATTAGACCGATCAATATGCCGACCCTTCCTTTCCATGCGCCCATGCCTCGGGATTTTCGAATCCGCAAGAACCGAACTCCCTGGGACAACAACGTCAGCGATCCTTGAGCTGACTGAGCAGATGCCCGCGACCGGTCATCGCCCACACCACTGGAGACAACACCAAAGCCAGCAGCATCCCCGCGGCCACGTTCCGGCACGCCACCTGAACTTGCCCTGCCACAAGCGTTTCTGCGCGGAAAGCTTCAAAGTAGGCGGCCGCCCAGAGCACCCCGGTTGCGGTGGCGGGAACCACAACCAACAAGGTCTCCAGAGATCCCAGCACCCAGAGCGTCGGGATTGTGGTGCCAACCGCCCGATACAAGCCGATGTGAGATCGGCGAAGAAACGTGGTTGTCCAGAACAGCAACGCCACAACGACTCCGACCAACATCCATATCCTTGATTGTGGACGATCGGCGAGATCAGCCTTCACATCGCGCGAAAACGAGTTCAATTCCGCCAGCCTGTACGTTCCCAACTCCTCGGCACCGGCGAAGGTGGCCATCAGGTAGTCAGAGGCCACATCCTCCGTCCCGGGCTTCGCCTCCACCCAGCATTCATCGACCTCTCCAGTCGCCGGAGATACCGCCATCACCGCCCTCTCCGCGATACCGCTCCGATCCTTGGTGTCGATCACGGCTCGCACCAGCACCATACCTTCCGCTCCAAGATCAAGCCACATTCCAGCGCTTCGACCCAACTCAGCGGCCGACGCCGTTCCGAGAATCACCCCTGGTTGACGTGCCTCTCCGGGAAACACACCCACTGCGAGGATCGGAACGAGCCCCACTGTGACATCCACGCCCGAGAAACTGTTTCCGGGAGTGTTGGTCGTCTCGAACGTGTCGACCCAACGCCATCCGCCGGAATGGGTGACCCAATCTTGGCTCGACAACCCCTCGCATACCTCCGATGGCAAACCCGATGGCGATGATGCCACCACCACCGTGCCACCCTTGCGGAAATACTCCGCCTGGAATCCCAACAGCTTGTCTACCGTGTCCAGCTCCGACCATGTCACCGCCGCCGAGAGAACCGCTACCGCAGCCCACAGCGCCAATGAGCGCGAACGAGCCGTAAAGACGTTCCGCACCGCCTCACCAGCCAACGGCTTGAGCCTCCACCGCATCATGCCGTCAGCCTTCCGTCAACAATCCGGATCGTGCGCGAACACCGGTCAGCAACCGCCTGATCATGGGTGGCCACTATCAACGCGGTTTCTTCGGGGCGCGCTCCTATCAACGCTCCCAGAACCTGTTCGGAAGTCGACCGGTCCAACTGGCCGGTTGGCTCATCGGCAAACATAAACCCGGGATTTACGGCCAACGCCCTGGCGATACAAACCCTCTGCAGCTCCCCTCCCGAAAGCTCCGTCACCCGGGTGTCCGCGAAACCACCCATTCCAACCTCAGCCAACGCCGAAAGCGCCATGGAGGTGGCGGATTCACGATCCACACCCCTCGCCAGAAGTCCTAGAGCGGCGTTGTCGAGGGCGTTGCGGTGTCCAATCACGTTCACAGTCTGGAACACCCAGGCCATGTCGCGGGTCCGGATCTCCGAACGCCCGCCCTGGGAACCCGGAATCGTCTCGTCGTCAAGACGGATACTTCCCGAGGTCGGTTCGAGCAAAAGCCCCAGAATCGAAAGCAACGTGGTCTTCCCAGACCCCGACGGACCCATCAGGGCGACAGTCTCCCCCGACTCGACCGCCAGGTCGACGCCATCGAGCACCAACCTCCGGCCGTCATACGAGTGCGAAACCGAAACGGCTTCTAGTCGCACGTCGCCGACTCGACAATCTCTGCCGGATTTGCGAGAATCGTCTCCCCACCCACCAGGCCTTCCATGACTGTTACCGAGCCGAGGGAACCTGACCCGATCCTCACCGGTGTCGGTTGATACCCGGATTCCGATACCAGGTAGACACACTGGGACCCGTCAACTGAATTCACCACGGAAGCCGCCGGAACGTACACCACCTCCGCGGGTTCTCCCCGTCGCAGAAAGGCCGAAGGCAGCGTTCCCTCCGGATCAAGAATGCTCGACAACTCGACTAGTGCCGATTCACCCGCAATCCCGTCGACCACTGAAAACTCGCCTCCCCCGATCTCAAGTATCCATTCCCCGTCGAAGGACAAGGACCTTCCAGGATTAATGCTCAACGAAGAAAGCCGGTTCTTCTGAATCAACAACGGTGAACCCTGAGATGGCACAGGCGACCCCAAATCGAGATCCACCACCCCGACCTCAAAGCCATTTTCAGGAATCCACAACACCCAACCCGGGTCGAACCTCCCGTCGGGCTTGGTCACACCAAGACCTTTCGCGAACAGCCTCACCGCCGCAGCGGTATCGCTCCCATAGGTGGAATCGGGTTCGGCCAGGTACCCGAGTCGTCCAAGAAACCGTTCCACGGCAAGGACGTCGTCACCGGTATCTCGAAGCCCGATCGGTCGCCACAATGCTTCCTCGCCGACCGCCGCTACCCGAGCCACCCCATCGACCTCAACCACCACGTCGCCATCCACCAAGATCTCGCCCGACTTGGTTCTCACACCGGTGACCGTCCCCTGCCACTGTGGAGCAACCACCACCGCCGGCTCGCTCCACTCCACAGCAACGCCCACCTCCTGACGGTCATCATACAACAAGACCTCCGCCAGAAACTCAACGGGAACCGGGATCGGGGCGAGCTCGGCAACCGAATCGACAGTACCCAACCGAAGCCACACCAGCAAAACCGCGGGCACCACCAGTGCCGCAATCGCCACCGACAACATCAGCTTGTCCTTCACATCCCTCTCCGTTCCCCGAATGCCCGATGTCAACTCCACGAAACCAACCAACGACCCGTCGATCTCCGGGCATATACCAATTCCGATTTCAAGGTTCCAGTATTAGCTCGTTGATCCCCCGACCGAAACCCGCCGCGAAAAGCGACCGCAGGCCGATGCTCCCCTTTCATTACGGCCAAGGCGGCCAACCCGGCGGATACTGGTCAACAAACGGGTTCGGACAGCCGCCCGGTGCCTCGTAGAACTCCGCAAGCTCCTTCCCGTCAGTGTCGACCCCGAACCGAGAAAAGCCGATTCGTGCAACCATCGCTTTGAGCTCTTCCGGACCCATTGACTGTTCGAACTCCTCGAATCCCGCCGCCACCAGACAGAGCCTGAACGACTCCACGTCTTCTTCCATACCCGGCCAATCGAAGTTGTGAGCGAGTTGGTAGGTTTGGTCAACCCTCACAGCGAATTCGTCGAAGCACTCCATATTCCTGTCTTGCTTTGCGGTGTCAAAGCCCACCTGGACCCCGTAGAGCATGCGACGACGTTTCGACTCCCATACCGGGCCGAATACCTCAATCCCAGAGTCCACGACACACGCCAAATATGTTCTGATCGCTCGCTCCAACTCGGCTTCCGTCACCACTCCATCCGCCAATAACGCGTCCTGAAACTCCTCTCCGCCACCGAAGGGAACAGTAGAAACAGGAGCTAATCCATTCGAATCCATCTCCTCGGAACCTGACCCACACCCCCCAACGGCCAGAGAGAATACCAAACCCAACATGAAACAACGTGCCACAGAGAATCCTTTTCCCTGCTAGTGGTGGGATCGACTATTGCGACACCACCACTAGCAGAACTCACAGTCAGCTCAGGATATTGCCCCTAGCTCGTAACCCAGTTGTACCAAGGACTAGTGCTAAATGGATATACCTTGGTAGTCAGTTTCATTCGCGACCAGACCCCGCCAGTTTGGACAACGGCTGGCAAGTATCCAGCACGAACGTACTCCCAATCTACTCCCGTGCTTATCCCATATGCATCTCGACCTTCCCCCCAAATGATGTCGCATTCAGTGTCCCACGAATAAACCTGCGTAGGATACGCTGTACCCGTACAGTACACCCAAGTCTTGATCTGTGGCCCGGAGTCGGCCAAAGCCACAATAGGTATCGCCAACACCGCCACGATAGAAAACACCAACAACAATCGTGTATTCCTCATGAGATTCCCTTCCTCTCGGCCGGTGAGGGTCACCGCCTAGGGAGCGAAATTACTCTCTCTCTCTCTCTGTCAAGTGTTTGACTGGATCCTTCCCAACTAACCCCGAGAAGAATCCCATCTAGCATCCAGATACCCTCGGACACTTCGTGGAGTAACCCAGGCACACTTCTGTATCGGTCATTTCGAGAGAATGTCGTGTTCCAGCAGTCGAAGACCCGTTGTCAGATCGAAGCCGTTTCCCCACTTTCCGCCTAGCCGACTATCCGCATCCGTTCGCTCTCACCCCGGCTGGAGGACGGACGCAACAACCGAGCTGCAACATTGAGAACGTCGGCGCTAGCGGAGACAGCCCCGTTTTTCAGTGCCCTCAACGTTGGTTTCCGTTTCAGAGCTTTCACCATGATTAACCCCCCAAAAGTCACCCCCACCAGAAACCACCAAAGACGCTTAATCATGAGCGAAAGGCTAGTCGACTCGACACGACCCCAGTCTTCCATCCAACATTCATCGTCCGCCGCGACCCAAGAGTTCATCGATCCAAGCGAGTCTCTCGGCTAGCCCCACCTCGCGGCCTTCTCCTCCGGGACGAAAAAGCACCACCGGCTCGATCTCCTCAGGGAAATACCTCTGGACCGCCACATGATGGGGAGAGTTATGAGCATACAAATACCCCTCACCGTGACCAATCTTCTTCGCCCCCGAATAGTGGGAATCCCGAAGGTGAGCGGGGATGGTCGGGAAAGGACCTTCCGCCACGAGTCGATTCGTCTCCTCTATCGCGACCGCAAGCGAATTCGATTTCGGGGCGGCCGCGCAGTACACCGTCGCTTGAGTCAGAGCGAAAGCCGCCTCGGGAAGGCCTACATGGGCTAACGCTTGCGAGGCCGCCACCGCCTGAAGCAACGCGTTAGGGTCAGCGAGACCAATGTCTTCAGACGCCAGAATGATCAGCCTTCGCACAATGAATTCTGGGTCCTCTCCACCTTGAATCATTAGGTGAAGCCAGTACAAAGCGGCATCGACATCGGAGCCTCTAACGCTCTTGATGAAAGCGGAGATCACGTCGTAGTGTTGGTCTCCTCCCTTGTCGTAACGGACGATCCTTCTTTGGAGGGCTTCTTCGACGTCCTCCACTCCAATCTCCGACACTCCACGCCCCATTGCCAGAGTGGCCGCCAACTCCAAAACTGTCAGAGTCTGACGAGCGTCACCTCCTGTTCGGGATACCAGAATCATCTTCGTCTGTTCTTCGATGGTCAAGGCATCCTTCCCTAGACCCTTCTCACCGTCAGAAAGAGCACGATCAACAAGGTTCGACAGGTCTTCTGGTTCAATCGATTCGGTTCGAAAGAGAGTCATTCGACTCAACAACGGTGAGTTGACCTCAAAGAAGGGGTTTTCAGTCGTCGCCCCCACCAGGACAATCGTTCCGTCTTCGACACCGGGCAGAAGTGCGTCCTGCTGTCCCTTGTTAAACCGATGGATCTCGTCGATGAACAGGACAGTCCGTTTCTCTTGGGCCGCTAGACGTTCGCGTGCCCCGGAGAGAACCGCTCGTACCTCTTTCACACCGGCTGAGGTCGCCGAGAGGACCTCAAAAGCGGCATCTGCATATTGGGCAATCAGTCGAGCTAGCGTCGTTTTCCCGGTCCCTGGAGGACCCCATAAGAGCATGGAGACGGGACGTCCCGACTCTACGAGCCGACGAAAAGCCGCTCCCTGTCCCAAAAGACTCTTCTGACCGACAACCTCTTTCAGAGTCTGCGGCCGCATCCGAGCAGCCAAAGGAGCGTTCCGAGCCAATTGTTGTTCGGTAACCGAGTCAAAGAGGTCCATCGACCATGACGCTAGCCGCTCACGACCCAAGCCGCTCCCGAAGCAACACCATCGCCTCGGAGAGGAATCCTGGATACCAATCCAGTTCCGACGGCAACCCGATAGCACCGAAGCCTCTGTGCTCGACACCGATCTCAGTCGCCCCGCTAGCACGTTCCACCACTGTGATCTCGATCAAGGATTGCGCGGCCCAATTCGGCTGAGCCACCTTGATCAACAGACGATTTGGCGCAGCGCACAAGACCACATTCCCGAGAACGTGATGGTCCTCTCCGGTGTCCAAGATCACCTCTCCCCCAGACCATTGTTCGCAGTGAACTCGGCCGTCCAAAAGAAGGTACTCCTCCCCTACTAGGCCTTGGGGCGGCCACCAATCACCGATCAGGTCAAGGAACGTCTGGTATACAGAGCCGGGAGACTCTTTCACTTCGGCAGAGGCCGATACTCTGGTAGGGCGTTGTCCCACTCGCGACTACTCCCGGTTGGCCTCGATTCGAGCTCTGGCTTCGGGCCGCAACATCAGACCCAGCTCCGACAACTGCACGTCTTCGACAGGTGTGGGCGATCCGGTCAGTGGATCCGAGCCAGTCTGGGTCTTCGGGAACGGAATCACTTGACGGATGTTGGGCTCATCCTGAAGGATTGAAATGAACCGATCGATCCCAATAGCAAATCCCGCGTGCGGTGGAGTTCCGAATCGCAGACCCTGGACAAACCAGCCAAAGCGTTTCTCCGCGATATCCGGGGTGATCCCCAGGGTGGCGAACACCTTCTGCTGAACCTCGGGGTCATGAATCCTTACGCTTCCCGATCCGAGTTCTGAACCGTTCAAAACCAGGTCATAGGCAAGCGAAAGCGAGTTTCCCGGGTCGCTCGCCATCTGGTCGACATCGTAAGGAGCAGTGAACGGGTGGTGAGATGCCGCGAACCCACCATCCGAAGTGGGCTCGAAAGTCGGGAAATCGACCACAAAAAGCGGGGCCAATTCGTCGTGAGATTCTGGTCGTCCAAGATCGACTCTTAGCTGCCCCAAAACGGCAGCTACCACCCTCCACGGACCTGCGGCGATGAG
>CAYTVW010000056.1:0-9031 GCA_964441865.1 uncultured Acidimicrobiaceae bacterium | reverse complement strand
ATACGTATGCTCATGCGAATCCCCTGGCGTATTGGGATCCGTTGGGGTATGCGGCTGTTCCGACGGGTGGGTATGTCCCTGAATATGTGATAAAGCAGATGACGAAGGCTGGGCATTGGACGTATAGTTCGAAGGTTTCGGGAATGTCAGACGGCCTCTACACCCATGTTGTGGCCAACGGTGGGAAGCCGAAACCGACGGTACCATCGATTCAGGCGGCAACTGTCACCGAGGTGAGCCTGGACGAGGAGATCAAGGGGGAGGTCATTGCCGATGTGTGGGCGACGGACTGGCAGAGTTCTTACAACCCATTCAGCCATGTGGACGGCCAACAAATCGAAGGTCCTGATGGGATGCTTTATGAGCTTTTTCAGGGGCCGGAAGTTCGCGAAGAAGAAATGATAGATTGGGAGGGGCTTGGAAGGGCAACCGGGGCGTATCAGCGTCCCTATTGTGGCGACAAGTTTATGGACGCGTTCGCTGCTTTCACCGTAGGCCCTTACCTCAACCAGATAGCTCAAGAAAACAACCCCCTAAACTATCGGTTCTTGAGCCCATCTGCGTACGCGAACATGAGTTACGACTCAATTGGACGGCCGATTCGTACCAGAGACTTCGAAGACGCGGTTGATGACGGAACACCCTTTGTTCCCGAGAACATGTCGGTTTTGGGGCCCGAGCCGGGTTCGTCGAACGCGACCCTGGTGGTGACACAACATGGGATAGTGAATGGCCCGGTGAACAGAGAGAGCCGGCGTGCCATTGGAGGAATGCCTTCAGGATCAGTATCCGGAGCAAAGGCCGGTGCAGCCTTGGAGGGCCTATCTCTACTTGCCGATTCAGCTTATGGAGCGATGACTTATCTCGATTGGAAGGAATCGCAAAGGTGGGGAGCATACAACGTGACGTTCTATCTAGACGACGACTCAAAGAGGACAGCTCTGTTCTTCGACTACGGAGGCGCCTATCAAAACACTATCTCCGAACCGTATTTATCAAGGTTTAGTGTCGTGTCAACGTTGATTACCGGGGAACGGGAGGGCGAAATGAATAGGGTTACTGCTCAATTCATTGATCCTCCTTGGCCCACGGTCGATTATCCGAGGCTAGTGAAATGATGGAGGCGTGATGTTGCGCTTTGTGATGGTTCTGTTTCTGGGGTTTGTGCTGTCGGCTTGTGGGATTGTCTCGTCAGACGACGGAGGTCCTGAGCCGCTGTCTGAGGATGTCAGGGAGTGGTGCTCACAGCTTGAGACGTTTTACCGGATCTCTTATGAGTACCGGGACCGGCCGATGCCTCCATCTGTCTCTGAAGAATTTTCACATGTGAGCAGGTTGTCCACTCCGGCTCCGGCAGAGATTGTCCGAATCTTCCCCGAGTCCGGTTGGCCACCTTCGGTCGCTACGTCTCCTGAAGAGGTCGAGAAGCTGGTTGAGCATTTGCGAAATGTCGTCAGGTTCTGTGGTTTTCCCGAGGATTTGGTCGCTTATGTCGACTCGTTGTCTGGAAAGGGCTAGCAGGGCTTCGGGGTTGTCTGCGAGATCGAATTGGATAGTCTGGAAATCAAGAACTGGGTGGGCGTCTTGCTTCGGTGTCTCATCCTTTGGGGACGGTTTCGAACACGTATGATGAGCGTGGTTTGTTGTTGTCTTCTTCGGGTCCGGCGGGGAGCACTTCGTATTCGTATGATGAGGCTGGCCGTGTGGTTTCTCGGTCGGTTGTGCGGCCTATCGAAGATATTCAAGCCTTGCGAAACCATAGGGATAGTTGGGTACGAAGAGTGGTTGAAGAAGCTGTCGCGTCGCTTCAAGACAATCTCGAAAACCACTGATAGTTGGCCTGGGCTGGGATTCTGTTGGTCTTGTTCCAAGGTGGTTGTGGGGGCTCGGCTCGGCCTATAGGTGGGGGGCTTTCCGATCCAGCTGATCGAGAAAGCAACGGGCGCTCTTGCACCTGGCCTCGGCGGAAGGGGCACAGGAGGTTCGACACGATCGGGCGCGGCATAAGAGATCATTAGGTCTTGTGCTGTCTCTGTGTGATTGAGCTGGTGTAGTCAGCCAAGTCTGGTGGCGCCGAGGCTGAACATCAGGGGCAGGAGATCCCTTTGATCGTCTGGCAACACCCACTTGTTGCCCGCTTGGACCATACGCTCGAACGGTTGCCAGTCGATTTCACGATGCTCTCTCAAAAAGTCGATTCTCATTCCCCTGTCGATGAGAGACATGACAATCTCCCCAACCCCATGGTTCCACTCGTAGGAACGGGTGGCGACCAGTTCGTCCTCGCCATCGGTGTAGGTGAAAGGCTCGTCCCACACGAGAGGTTCGGCGACCTCAAAATACGGGAAGCGGAGCGTTAATCGCTCTGTCTGAGAATCGTCGACCGAGTTAGCCATCGGATGGGCGTCTCGGATGTGGAGTCTTCCTCCCGGGCGGAGAAGCGAAGCGACGACACCGCCCCAACGCTCAATATTCGGGAGCCAACAAAGAGACCCAACTCCTGTGTAGACGAGGTCGAAGTCTCCCCCAACGGCTTCGAGCGCGTCGTAGACGTTGGCTGAGACAAAACGCCCAGGTGTGCCGGTCGACTCGAAAAGCTCCCGGGCAACTTCAATTGAATGATCCGAAAGATCAACCCCGGTCACTTCGGCCCCAAGACGGGCAAGGGAAAGCGTGTCGGTCCCAATATGGCACTGCAGATGAACGACCTTCAGACCCGAAAGGTCACCAAGGGTTTCCGCGTCGAACCGGACAACGCCGCTCAAATGCTCTGGGTCGGCTCGGAACGCCTCGAGGTCATAGGTTCTGGAGCGGGCGTGGATACCAGCCCGGTCGTTCCAGTTGTCACGGTTCGCTTCGAAAAACTCTTCCCACATGGTGCAATTCTCCCACCTTTCGACCGAGGCCGTCGAAGAGGGGAGGTGTTGAGCCGAAGTGGTGCCTAGTGGACATCCGAAGCGTTTCGAATCATTTGATCCGGGCTTTGGTGGCGAGTGACGGGGAGAGTGTGCAAGCAAGATCGGTTTCGGGAAAGTCGCTTCCCGGACATGCCTGGGGGGAGAAAGACAGTCGGAGCACGACTTGCTTGCGCAACAGAAACATCAGGACCGGTAGGTCCAAGTCCAGGATTCGGTCGAGATTAGGTCTTCGCCGCGGTACCTCCAACGGTTCACTCGGTAAGTCCGTTCTCCGAGATCTTGGATACTGCTCCGGACGAAAATGGCCTCAGGGCCTCCCTCGGATGTGGTGGAGATGTGGTAGGGCTCGGTTGCCTTGAAGCTCCCGATCCGGGTGAGACCGTCGTTGTTTCCCCAGATTTCCACTGTCACAGACGTGCCAGTGTACGAAGAGCGAATCTCGACCGGTCTTGAGAAGCTGTTGCGGATCTTTAGGTCCACCGACCAGGGAACAAGGGTCGCTTCTAGCCCGTCAGGATATCTCGAGTAGTTGAGCGGATGGGGCTGGAACGTGACAACATCGAGGCCTCCCCAATAGGCCGAGTTGAGAAGTGTGGTTGACGTTTGGCAGTACCCGGAATATACGACGTTGTTGAGAAGGCTCAGCATCGAGAACGTCTCACGGGGATCGATGACAACACCGTTGAGTTTTCTCGCTGCGCTCTGAACGGAGTCGACCCGAGGTTCGCAGCAGGCGTGATATGTGGTGAATCGGGAGATCAGGTGGACGGGCGGGGGTGGTGGGGGCGAAATTGGATCGAGGCTCAGGGCTCTGGTCAAAAAGGAGGCCATCTGTGCTCTGGTGACTAACTGGGTGGGACAGAACAGAGTGTTGTCGGGAGGGTTGCATCCTACGGTGATTCTTGCAGCGTCCAGTGAGCGGATGTTGTGAGCATGGATCGATTCTTCAATGTCAATGAACTCAAAATCCGACTGCGGAAGACGAAAAGCGCGCACCAAGAATGAGGCCATCTGTTCGCGGGTCACGGCCTGGTCGGGGCAGAACCGGTCGTTAGCGGGCGGGTTGCATCCTGTAGTGATCCCTGCCGCGGCCAAAGAGTTGATATTCCCCTCGTGGACTGATCCGGTGGTATCGGTGAATGCTCCGGTGGGGCCAGCCGGGAGTTCGAGGGCTTTGACGAGGAAAGTGGCCATCTGGCCTCGAGTGACAGCCTGTTGGGGACAGAACTTGTCGTTGTAAGGAGGGTTGCACCCCTGGGTGATTCCAATGGCGGCGATGGCTTCGATATTGGCTTCGTGGATTGAACCGTCGTCGTCCCAGAACGTGCCTCCGGGGGGCAGGTCGGCAGCGGCGGCGTCAACTGCCCCGGTGAGCATCATTCCTGGTAACACGAGAATTGCCGTGACGATTCGGCTGAAAGTCTCTGTTCGGGTCATTCATTGGGCTTTCGGCGTTGAGGTTCGACGGAATAGTGGATCGGTCTCGCGACCGGATGTCTTGAGAGGTTCAGAAGTCGCGACTCAGACGAGGGTGTAGAACAAACGATTGGGATAGGTTCGAGGGTTTGCTCGTTCCACTCTTGCTGTCGCAGGCATGGTGGCGCGGAATGAGAGTCCGCCCACAGGTCGGATCGTTGGGTCGGTGTCGGAGACTCCTTTGGAGAGGTCCGGCCTCAGGTATGAGAGGGTTCGGTCAGTCTCGGAGCTTTGTGTTAGGGACGAAGGCGCAAATGCTAAGACCAGGATGGGCGATGTCCGGCCGACCAGGGAGTTTTCAGATATGGAGAACGATTAAGGCCGTTAACGCTTCATAGCCATGATGTGGAGTGGTATGGTCGGGCCGTTCTCGGTCGAAATAGGAGGGAAAGATGAGAAACAGACTGTCAATGTTGGTCGCGATTGGGCTAGTCGGCTCTGCACTACTCAGCCTTGGGGCCACACCGGTTGGTGCTGGCGAGGCGTATGTGGGTTACAAATACATCAGCGGGTCGTCAACCGGACCTTACAGCGGCACTTTCTACACGGCGGCTTCCGACTACTTGTATCAAGAGATGTGGATTGACAATGTGGCTTGGGGCAACGATCTTTACGCTTCCGGCTATTCGAGGTCCTATACAAGCGGTACCGTGCTTCAGGGGCACGTGACGTCTACAACTCACAAGGATACGTTTACGTGTGCTAGCCCAGCGATCTCGTCGGTGAGCATTGGGACGTCAGGAGCTTCGGTTAGTGGCTGGTTTGCGTCGAAGACTCTTACGATGTCAGGCACCTCGTCGACCTATAAGTACTACCGGTACTATCAGAACTCCGGGCGCTACAACTGCAGAGCAACTTTGCCGCCCGTGAAGACCACTCACGAATCGAAGGGTTCATTCCTCGTCGATGGCTACTCCGAGTACAACACTCGTGCAGCCGCGTGGTCGCATTGGTGGGCTTTCTGAATCGACGTCTACAGAGAATCTGGTAAGAAACACTCCGATCGGGACTTGGCTGCGGCTCGGCCGAAGATGAAGGATCGTCTTCGGCCGAGCCAGCTTACCGCAAGGAGGGGGTTTTTCGATTTGGGAGTCTTGATATTGTGAACACCATTCACAGCAGAATCGGGTCCGCGTTTCGTCCGGTAGCTTGGATCATCGTCGGAGCCTTGGCTTTCAGCTCGTGCTCATGGGGGTCATCAAGGGATCCAAATGACCTGGGAGAGGATTCAGATCCTGCTACTGACGTCAGCGAGATGCTTCCGGCTGATTCGGTTATTGCCATGGTTCGGGCGATCCGTTCGCAGGTATTTGTGGACGAGAACGGGCGTCCGGCTTTCCGCGAGTTTTTCAGTTCTGAGGATCCGGTTCTTGCTTTGAAAGCCGCTGCTCTGGGATTAAGCATGGAAGTCGTGTCTGCCGATGAGTTCGGAGAGGTTCTTGAGGATTGTTTCGGTCCGCTGGAGTCGCCTCAAGCAGACTCAGACCAGTGGGTTTCGCTTATCCAACTGGCCGAGACGCTGTTGACTATTGATCGATTCCACCCAGAATTGGGTATCAGACAAAGACTGTCTGGATTGTCGGATGAAGTGTTAGCGGCAATTGCGGAATCAGCTTCTTCATCGGATCTGGGCGACGCTTTCATCAGTGGCCTGAGGGAAGGACAGACTGATATCGCCGAGCACTGCAGTAGTGTGATCGCTCAGTTCTCTCCTGGCGTTGACAAGCTGGATCTGAGCTCTTTGAGGATTCTTGCTCTCCTCAATGCAGACTGTGGCCAGAGAGTAGTCACTGCATCGTCGGTTCTTGCGGCGTATGAGGGGGAGGAGTCGGAGAGTCCTGACCCATTCCTTTCGTATTTTGCAGCCAGAGTCGCTGGGGACCTGGTAACCGTTGGGTTGATGGATATCGAAGCGTTGCGGGAGCTTCTTGGTGCTGTGAACGAGTCTACGGCTGCGTCGGACATGGAAAACCCAGTAGACGATTTGGGGATCCAGATTCTTTCCGAAGCGAGCCTGGTAGCTGACTTCGTGGGACGTTCGCTTGACCTTTCAAGTCCCCGGTTGATGGCTCGTGTGGAGGAGATTGTCAGATCGCGCGGACGTTTGCCGGAAGATGTCACGGGAGCTTCGTTTCTGCAGTTTGTGATGGTGAGCGAAGCACTGAGGATCTTGAGCGAGTCCGAAGTGGAGTCTGACGCCGGTCCGGTTGCCCGAGAGCTGGAAAGCGTCGCAAGGAAATATGGTGGTTGGACAGAGAACGAGGTAGCGGCGCTTGCCGTGATCTACGGCCCATCCGGTGATTTCCCGTTTCCATCGGCGAATCCTGATCCCGATCCCGACGTAGGCGGTTGGCTAGTCGCTCATCACGAGTTCCTGGAATGTGCAGCCGGGAGAGCGGCCTCG
Source organism: uncultured Acidimicrobiaceae bacterium (assembly GCA_964441865.1). Classification (GTDB taxonomy): domain Bacteria; phylum Actinomycetota; class Acidimicrobiia; order Spongiisociales; family ZC4RG35; genus CAYTVW01. The sequence goes on along the minus strand of CAYTVW010000056.1, from coordinate 2,233 downwards.
GCGGATTTGGATGATCTGGCGGTATGGGCCGAGAGCCCTACGGATCTCGACGGGCTTTGGAACACGCTCATGGCTGATTCCGCTTCAAAGTGTTTGTCGAGCGAGTCTTTCGAGTCTGACTACGTCGATGAATCGGTTGCCCGGTTCCGTTCGGGCGGTTCTGACGATGTTCTTATGGCTTGGCATGACGCGGAGTTGATGTGTGCGATTAGTCCTGGTGAGGTGGTGGGTTTTACTATTTCCGAGGAGTACTTGGAGCAAGCGAATAGTGGGGATCTTCGCACTGTCTATTCTCTGCTTCGATTGGCTGAGATAAGTCTTGGAGGGTGCGAAAAAGGCGTGTGGCAGCGATGAACCGGAGACGACACTGCGGAATAGGTCTGATTGTCCTGATATCCCTTTTGTGTGGGTGCTCTGGAATTCCGGAAGGATCCGAAACGAGAATCATCGATCAAACAGAGTTACTTGAGCGCATTGAGGAAAGTGTTTCGGATTGTATGAAGGAGCGGGGTTTGACCTACATCCCCTTCGTATACGAGCCGAAACCTTTCAACGAGATCGACGTTTCTGCTGAGCCGCGTTCCGTCGTTGAGGTCTCTGGATATGGATATGTGGCGTGGGCAGCGTCCCAAGAAGACGTGATTCGCGATCCCAATATTGATGTAATCGCCGAGATGGACGAAGAGGCGCGTCAAGAATACTTCGATGCCCTTGCAGGGGCAGAGGGGTGTAGATGGTTAGCGGAAGCCGAAGTGTCGAGCGAGTTCGCGCTGGCCCGAGTGAGTGAAACGCCGTATGACCCTCAAGCCGATCTCAACCTCGTTTCGTGGAGCGAGTGTATGAGCGAAGGGGGATACCATTTCTCTGAGCCTGATGAGATTCTCCCGTACCTTCGAGGGCTACTTGCCGAGTATTCAGTCGAACCAGTTGATCCAATGCCATTCGATTTCGACCCGGGTCCTCTGCAGGTGATCGTGAGCCAGACCTACACCGATTACGGAGTCAGTGAGGTGGGTCTCGTCGAAGTCGAGATCGCCCTGCAGGATCGCCAATGCAGGGGGGGAGGCTGAGGCATGAGTGCTTGGAAGGGTCGGGTGTTTCTGCAGTTGCTGATTGTCTTGGTGGCTGGGGGGATGGGCGCTATAGCGTTCGCGTACCTGGGCCCGCTGGAAGGTCCTTTGCCAGAAGTGTGTGCTGTGGGTGATTCTTCCGCACCCGACCGAGCCAAGTTGTGTGTGTATCGCGAATCAGAATACCTTCTGCGGTTGGAGGGCTGGGGTTGGGAGAAAGAGAAACCGCTCTTCGTGGGGTTGAGCGTTGATGGGGAGGCTTCGGTTCTCAAGTTGGATGCCGATTCAGAAGGCCGAATTGAATCGGAGTTGCGAAGCGGCGTTGAAGTCGGGTTCATCAGTGTGGTCAGCTTGAGCGGCTATCTATCAGATGGCACCTTTGTAGATAGGTCGTGAGATGGGAACAGGTAGACGGGGATTGCTTCTCGGCTCAACGCTTATTTTGGCGGTGTTGTTCGGTGGGGTCGGATTCGCTGCGGCGAGGCTTGGCTCCGAATCGGCAGCCACAGAGGAGAAAGCAGACGCCATTGAATCAGCGTATGTGTTGGCAGAAGTAGTAGAACACGTGCCTTCTATCAGCGAGGCTTTCGAAGGTAGCGTCCTAGATATAGGCTCTGTCCCACTTGACCAACTGAATCCAGGAGTGATCACTGCTCTTGCTGAAGACGGATCTGAGATTCGGGAAGGTCAGGTGGTAGTCGAGATCAACAACAGACCTGTAATCGTCTTGCAGGGACCGTACCCGCAGTATCGCTCGTTTGTTCGGGGGGTCTCGGGAGAAGATGTCACGGTTCTCCAAGAGGCTCTGGTCCGACTCGGGTATGAACTCTCTGTCGATGGGGTTTACGGTGGAAAAACAGCCGCTGCGGTGGCTGCCCTGTACAAGTCTGTAGGGCAGGCCCCACCGGAACCGGATCCGGAGCTTCTAGCTGAGATTGAGACAATTCGAAAGATGATCGCGAGTACTCCCGCGATTCCCGAGGATCAAGCGGGAGCCGATTCGACAGAGATTCAGGCCCTGCAAAGGCAGCTGGGAGAGCTTCGGTGGAGAGCCGTGACTCCCGTTCCCCTCGGAGAGATTCTGGTTGTTGGGGAGCTACCTATCCGTTTCAAGGCAGGCTCAGCCGAAGTCGGCGATCAAAGCCAAGATGTGTCACTGGAGA
>CAYTVW010000055.1:0-9340 GCA_964441865.1 uncultured Acidimicrobiaceae bacterium | reverse complement strand
TCTCAGCGGCTGTCTTGATCGGACCTTGGGCCTGCTTCTTGGTCCCAACGAACAGAATCATTCCGTCTGAAGACACCATGTTTTCTACGGTCTCGCACGTCTTGTTTATCTGCTCAAGGGTTTGGCGCAGATCGATAATGTGGATGCCGTTCCGCTCGCCGTAGATATACGGCGCCATCTTGGGGTTCCAGCGCCGAGTCTGATGCCCAAAATGAACACCGGCCTCAAGCAGCTGTTTCATCGTGACTGAAGACACGATTGCTCCTTTTCTCTGGTTAGTCCTCCGTCCGAACCGCTGGCAATTCACTCAGCAGCCGCTCTCAGAACCGGACAAGCCGGACCAGACGAGAGCACACGGACGTGTGTAGTTCCTCGAAAGTGTAAGAGCCTTTAGTCCGGGGAGCGAATCAGCGGAAAGTGGGTTCTGACATCCGGTTACGGAGACTCATCACACTCTTGGCGTGGATTTGGCAAACCCGCGATTCGGTGACTCCCAATACGCCGCCGATCTCGGCCAGTGTTAGCCCCTCGAAGTAGTAGAGAGTGAGAACGAGTCGCTCGCGGTCGGGGAGTCGGTTGATCGCATCGGCCAGTACCCGTCGAGTCTCCTCCCGCTGAAATGCGGCCTCAGGACTGCTCCCCTTCTGGTCGACGACCATGTCGGCCAGTGAGCTTGAAGAATCAGGCCCAAGGACCTCATCGAGAGCCACGAGACCCAGGTTCGAGATCTCAGCAAGATTCTCTCGCAGACTGTCGACAGTTATCCCCATGTGGCGGGCAAGCTCTTCGTCCGAGACTGACCTCTGGAGTCGATGCTCTAACTCGGCAATAGAACGTTCGATTTCTCGGGCCTTCGCCCTAACCGACCGAGGAACCCAATCGAGCGCCCTCAATTCGTCGAGGATCGCCCCCTTGATCCGATTGATCGCGTAGGTCTCGAACTTGAATCCACGTTCAGGCTCGAACTTGTCGATGGCGTCAATCAGTCCGAAAATCCCGTAGGAAACAAGGTCGGCCTGGTCAACGTTTCTCGGTAGGCCAACTCCCACACGTCCGGCTACGAACTTCACCAAAGGCGAATAATGGATAATCAGACGGTCGCGTGCGCGCTCGTCTTTGTCAGCCTTGAACCTTTCCCAGAGGGCATCAGTGTCCTGGGGACCGGCTTCAGGCCCGCGGGTGGGTTCGTTCATAAGTGGCCTTGAGGTGTTCTCGGGTAACGGAAGTGTAAATCTGGGTCGTCGATAGATCAACGTGGCCCAAGAGTTCTTGAACAGTACGCAGGTCGGCGCCCCCCTCCAGCATGTGTGTAGCGAACGAATGTCGAACGGCATGAGGGAAAGTCCCAAGCCTGTTTGAGACCACTCTCCGAGCAGTCCGCGTGGTCATAGGATCTCCCCTAGTCGACAGGAACAAGGCCTCTCCTGACTGAGTGGTAACCATCTTCGGACGTCCCTCAGCAACCCATCTCTCAACGGCTTTTCGGGCCGGAGCTCCCACTGGGACAACGCGGACTCTCCCGCCTTTCCCGGTGATTCTGAGAATCTCAGCATCTTCCACATCACTCACCGTCAACGAGACGATCTCCGAAACCCTCAGCCCCGTGGCATATAACAGTTCGAGAAGGGCTCGGTCTCGAGTATCTGCGACCGTTTCGGCTGGGAGCCCGTCAAGGGCAGCTATCACCGCTCGTCGAGGAATCGCATGCGGGAGAGGGGCATCCAATTTGGGACGGCTCATTGTGACTGCCGGGTCTTGAGGCAGTTCGCCCCGCTTCGCCAAATCGGCGTAAAAGGCCCTGACCGCCGAGGCTTTCCGGGCAATAGATCGACGCGCATATCGCCGAGTATCCAAGTTGGCCAAGAACCTTCGAAGCACCAGCCGATTCACCCGATCGAACCCTTGAATCCCCATACGGTCGCAAAATGCGGCGAACTGGGACAGATCCCGGCGATACGCTTCGATCGTGTGGGGCGAGAGACGACGCCCACCCTCTAGACGAGACAGGTAGGCGGATACCTGCCGCTCTGCCCAGAGGGGGATCTCGGGAATTCTCGCCATGGAGAGATCCTAAGGCCTCCCACAACGAAATAGCGGCATCGTCAATTCATCACCACTCCGTCGACTATCCGGATTCGCCCTTCGGCCTCCATCCGAGACAGCTCGGCGAGAGCCTGATGAGGCGGGAGATTCATCGCATCGAGGTAACTTTCGACGGGCATCGGGGCCACCCCGCTTGAGTCGAGGACCAACGAGGGAGGCGGCCCCAACAGGAAGCTGAGTTCTTCTACTAGCGAGCCCAGGTCAGTGATCGGATGAGCGCCGTCGCGGATCAGAAAATTGGCCCCGACCGAGGTCGGCCGATCCAGATCACCCGGAACGGCCATCACATCCTTCCCGGCCTCAGCGGCAAGCCGTGCAGTGATCAGAGCGCCGCTCCTTTGAGCAGCCTCAACCACAATCACAACGGTCGAGAAACTCACGATGATCCTGTTCCGGGTCGGAAACCTCCAAGCGTCAGGCCTCACGCCGGGCGGAAATTCGGAGACCACCCAACCACCGGAATCGAGAATCTCTTCTCCTAGAAGAGAGTGCCCCGCCGGGTACCAGCGGTCGATTCCACATCCCAAGACGGCTCCAGTAAGCCCTCCCACCTCCAAGGCTCCCCGATGAGCATCACCGTCAATCCCCTTAGCAAGCCCACTAATCACCACCCATCCCGCTCCGGCCACCCGACGGCCGATCTCTCGGGCAATCCCCTTCCCGTACCTCGACGTTCGGCGGGAACCGACCACCGCGACCGCGGGCGTTGGGACTCGAAAGTCTCCTCTTACGAATAGCCAACGAGGTACCCCTGGCCATCTCCCTTCTCTTTCTAGAAACCTGATTCCATTCTCCCCCAACTCTCTCTCAAGGTCGGCCAAAGGAGTGTTCACAGCCTTCAGAGCCTCTTTCGGAACCTCGATTCGCCCTTTCCGTACTCGGGCGAGGACCGCCTCGATCGATCCGAGTTCATTCACGAGCCGATCGACGCGATCAGGGTCGAGTCCAAGCCAGGCGAGCCGGAGAAGTGCTCCGTTCACCAGGGCCTCCTATACCCGATGGCTTCTGCAACGTGGTCTTCTTCGACCGATTCTGACCCTGCAAGATCAGCGATCGTCTGCGCGACCTTTCGAACCCGGTCGTAACCGCGAGGACCGAGGATCCCGGCGGCGAGCGCTTTCCCGAAAAGACGTTTTGCCGCCAAGGAAACATCCAGCGAATCGAGCTGGGCTTGAGACAGCGAACGATTGAGAACACCCCGACGCTCCTGCCGCATTCGAGCTTGAGTGACTCGCTCAAGAACGACTGAGCTCGATTCTCCAGGAGGACCGGTCACGTCTTCTGGGGCAGTCAGGGCGATACGAATATCGAACCGATCGAGGAGGGGTCCTGAGAGCTTCCGACGATATTTCGCGATTCCCCGTTCGTCACACTTGCATGCGATCCGACGATCTCCCGCATATCCGCACGGACAAGGGTTTGTCGCCGCCACCACCTGGGAACGAGCCGGATACCTCACTGTGGCCCCCCGGCGCGAAATCGTGAGGAATCCTTCCTCGAGCGGTTGACGAAGAGCGTCAAGCATATTCACTGGGAACTCCCCCAATTCATCAAGGAAGAGCACCCCCAGATGGGCGAGAGACACCTCGCCCGGCACGGCGATCCCCGTGCCGCCGCCCAATAGCCCGGCCGTACTCGCGGTGTGATGCGGAGCCCGGAAAGGTGGCCTCCAATAGGGATCGTGTCGATCCCGATCAGCAGCCTCCCACACCAGAGCCACCTCGGCCTGTTCGGTCGAGGTCAGATCAGGGAGAATCCCAGGTAGACGCCGAGCGAGCATGGTCTTTCCGCAACCGGGCGAACCGACCATAAGGAGATGATGCCCTCCGGCAGCCGCAATTTCGAGCGCCCTCCTTCCCAACTCTTGGCCCCGAACATCGGAGAGATCCAGATCCTCAACTGTCTCGCGAACCAAAGGTGTCGGGGTTTCAATCGAGCCGACAGAGAGAGCCTGACGCACGGCGTCGTTGAGACTGTTCACGGGCCGAATGTCTGCATCGGAAATCATGGCGGCCCGGTGAATACCTTCGGACGGAACTAAGCACGGTGTTTGGCGAGCTGCCGCCGTTCTAGCGGCAGCTAGACATCCACGCGTCGCTCGGACCCTCCCGTCTAGAGCCAGCTCTCCCAGGGAGACGACGCCTGCCACCTCTTTGGGAACCGTTCCACTCGCAACCAGGATCGCTAGAGCGATCGGGAGATCGAATGCCGCGCCCGATTTCGGTAGATCGGCAGGAGCAAGGTTCACCGTTATCGCCTGAGTGGGGAATCTGTATCCCGATCCCAGGATTGCAGCCTTAACCCGGTCGCGGGCCTCCCGAATCGCGGTGTCGGGTAGACCGACCAGAGCGAACGATGCAGTCGAGCCCGAAATCCGGACTTCTATGTCGACCGGCCAAGGGTCCACACCCACCAGCGTCGCGGAGGTAGTCGAAGCGAACATGCCTCGAAACTAGAGGTTGAAGCCGACAGAATCTAGGCCTTCGTGATGATCTGCGATATTGTCGAGCCCGTGCCATCAACCAGCAAGAGGGACAACGGGATAATCGCGCGAGGATCAACCTCACGCCTCAAAGGACCAACCCACCGTTCCCATCCCCAACGACAGCTCCGGGAGATGCGATAACCGTGGCCGACATCATCACCGGTGACGAAGAGGTGACACCCGTCCAGCCACACGCTGCCCGGAAGGAATACGTCTGCCCCGGGTGCAACGGCCCGATCCTTCCCGGGACATTTCACCTGGTGGTGGTTCCACCCTCAGCTCCGGATCTCCGCCGGCATTGGCATCACGGTTGCTGGGCAAAGGAACTCCGAAGACGCCACGGACGAGAGTCTCTCAAGGATCTCTGACGCCTATCCCGATCCAAGCGAGCAGAGTGCCGAGGATCGCCCAAATCACCAAACATACGACCGCGTGGGTAAACGTCATCGACCCAAACGAGAACCCGAAGTCCGACGTGAGGGACGAGAAATCCCCAAACACCCTCTGAGAGGCAATCGAGACCGACATGTTTTGCCACGGACGCCACAGGATGAGGATGCCATCGAGGAACATGAAACCGATGCCAGCGCCGATGGCCGGTCCAACCGCTCGAAGCGCTCCGGCGAACCCAAACCCGAGAGCTGTCCAAATGAACACAATTGGGAGCGCCTTCCAACAGATAGCGAACCACTCGGAGGCTGCCAGGTTCCCCGAACCTTCGGCGAAGAAGAACACGAGAACCCCGAAGAGAGCGATACCCAAAATCGTCGCAAGCCACACCGACACAGTCGTCACCGTGAGTTTGGATAGCAGATGTCGCCAACGACGAGACTCCCGGGTCAGCTGTGACGCCCAGATCGACGATCCCATTTCGCCACCAAGAACGACCACCGCCAGGATCAGTGGGAACCAAGTCTGATCGACCACTTGTCCGGCCCCGAACGAGTAGGCCATTGGCTTTTCGATAGTGGGGAACGCCTCCATCTGGTCCGGCATGAACTGGGGCCCTAAGAAGAAGATCCCGGCCGTGAGAGCCACCATTACCAACAGGATGAGCATCATCACCCAGAACAGCTTCCGCTTGAAAAGCACGATCATGTCGGCGCGAAGTAGACCCCACATCTCAAGCCTCCGATTCTGTGATGGACAGAAAGACTTCTTCTAGAGTGTTCCGGAGAGGACGAAGCATCTTCGGATAGATGTTGGAGGCTGCCAGAGTCCGCGACACCTCGGTTGCTTCTGCACCTTTGATCTGGATTCTCCCCCCTACACCTTCGGCATCCATCCCGACACCCCGCAAAGCCTTGAGGGCACCCGACAGGTCGTCGACTTCCAACTCCAAGATCCCCTGATCTCCCACTATTTCGTCGACCGAACCGGACGCTACGAACGAGCCCTTGTTGATAACGATCACCTCATCAGCGATCTCTTCGACGTCAGCTAGATCGTGGCTTGAGACGATCACTGTCTTCCCCTGATCTGAGACCAGACCCCTAAGTCGATTCTTAAACGCGACCTGTCCGGCAGGGTCAAGACCATCGAGGGGCTCGTCGAGAATCAGCATCTCGGGATCACCGAGGAGCGCACACGCCAATGCGAGTCGTTGGCGCATCCCCTTGGAGTACTCTCCCACTTTCCGATTAGCCACACCAGAGAGCTCAACGAATTCGAGGAGCCCCGGGATGTCGTCCCCGCCGTGACCCAACACGTCGGCTGAAACCCTCATGTTGTTGACGCCCGAAAGGGTCTTGTGAAGTCCCGGCTCTTCGATGATTGCCCCAACTCGTTTGACTATCTTGTGGGTCTGAGGCCCAACCTTCATCCCCATTATCTCGATTTCGCCCTCTTGGGGATGGGTGAGTCCGAGCATGCAGCGGAAGGTGGTGGTTTTTCCCGCGCCGTTTGGGCCCAAGAATCCGATCAGTTTCCCTTCGGGGATTTCGAACGAGAGCGAGTTGAGGGCGACCATCGATCCATACCGCTTAACCAGTCCTTGGATCTTCACTGCAGAAGTCATTTGGTGAACGATAGTCCCGCCATCAGATTGTCGGTATGAGACGGTGAATCTCAACTCCGGTGGGTGTGTATCTAATGGCGATGACTTCGATTCGCGAAGCGCGCAACGACCTAGCCAAGGTCCGCACCTGAGAGGCTTTGGCGCGGTCGAACCGGAGAGACGGCGGTTCTACACCGGTGGTGCTTCGAACTTCAATCACCGTCCTGACACCTTCGAATTCCGCAAGGAGATCGACCTCTCCCCGTCCGACTCGAATGTTTCGCCCAAGGATTTTCCCGCCATGATCGGTCACATAACGGGCGGCAACCCTCTCGGAAAGTCTTCCCAGTTCGGCTCGGTGATCGAGGCGCATGAGACTTTTCTAGAGGAAAGGTGTGACGCAATCCCCGATCCGCTCATACAGATCGACTCAGCTCAACTCGCCGAGAAGTCCGAGGAGATCTGCGGTTACGAAGTCCTCGACGAATTCTCGATACCACGACCTCTCCACTACTAAGACCAAAGAAAGGTCGGAATCGGCCAGGGAAACAGCCAGCGCTTCCTCGTCGAGGTTCCGGACGTCGAAGAAATCGACTCGACTCGCAAGTGGCACCAGATACGGCTTGATGAAAGGACCGAACGAGTCGTGGATCACCGTCACCCGTCTGTACGCGAACGCCTCATCTGACGTCGATTCGGAGAAGTAAGTGTCGGTGCCATAACGAACACGAGAGTTGGTCTCTCGCCGGGTCGTAAGGTCCGGCCGGTCAAGCGAATAGAACGGAGTCGAGATCCCTTCGTCCAAACCGAGAAGCTTGGTGAGGTCTCCAATGTGCTCTCGGTCCTCGCCCCTAACGAACCAAGACTCGGTCGGCTCGCCAGTCAATCCTTCGAAAACCGCTTGAGCAGCGAGAACGGCGCCCAGATCATTCCAATGGGTGTCGTTGGAGTGGTAGATCGGTTCCGTTCCGGCACTCGCGTTAACCAGCGGACCCATCAGGTCGAGATAAACCCCGGTCGCTTCAAGAGTGGAAACCAGAAGTCCTCGATTCTCAGCCGAGCAAGCAGCTTTTCCGGTATTCGCGAAATCCACCTTCTCGGGGTACAGAGAGGCTTTGTTGGGAATCATGGATACCACCAAACGCCCGCCTTGGAGATCCAACGCTGCATCCAGTTCTGCGATCCTCTGTGTCACGGCCTCCAGATCGCCTCCCTCGCAACCGTATTCCAGAGACTGCGCCAGAAACAGCCATCCATCCCGACCAAGAAGGACATCCGGGTTCGGCGAACGGTGGAAGAGTTTCATCTCGATGATCGACTTCGCTTTCACCACAGCCGCTCTCGCCGGAAGTGTGAGGTCAAGGTACTCCTCGATAGCCTCAGTCTGAGACGTGTCGAGGATCCGAGAGGGATCGAAGCCCGGCCATTCCGGTACCTCAACGTTGTCTTGGATCTCGGCATCTATCCCCAGGACGGGCGCAAACATTGTTGCCCCCCACAAGAGGACTATCACCGTGAGTGTTGTGATTTGCCAGAGTCTCGACATCTCAGAACCTGAAGTAGAGGAACGGGCTGAAAGTCCCCGAGATGATCTCGAGGAGAGTCAGCGGGACAAGGATGAACAAGGTAACGAATCGCAGGGCTGGCGCCAATCGAGGTTCCGAAGCCGGAAGAATGGCCCCCAGGTGGATATGCCCGGGGAGGAACACCACCAGCATCGCCAATCCCAGTATCAGAATCGACCGATCAGAAGGTGCGACCTCAAGAGCTGCGAACGGTGAACCGGCCGTCCACATGACCATCGACTTAGAGAGACTCCATGCCTGGCCGAGTGTTTCGGACCGGAACAAAACCCATCCAAAGATCACCAGAAAAAGCGTCCGGGCCCTGTGGAAAAACAAGAGCGTGGACGGTTCCCGCAAATGAACCAGACGTTCTCCAATGAGTATCAGCCCGTGGTAGATGCCCCATACAACGAACGTCCAGCTCGCGCCATGCCAGGCTCCCGTGAGTAGGAAGACAATCGCCAGGTTCCGATAGGTAGCCCGAGTCGAACCCCGTGATCCGCCCAGAGGGATAAACAGATAGTCACGGAACCAGTTCGAGAGGGTGATATGCCAACGACGCCAGAAATCGGTGACCGAAATCGCCGAGTAGGGGCGCTTGAAATTCTCTGGGAAGGAAAACCCGAACATGTGGCCAAGCCCGATCGCCATATCCGAGTAGCCCGAGAAGTCGAAGTAGATCTGGACAGTGTAAGCGAGGACACCTATCCAAACTGCCAGCGTCGGGATCCCCACCCCGTCGCCCGAGAACACTCTGTCGGCCAGTGGTGCCACAGCATCAGCAACCAGAACCTTCTTAGAAAGCCCGAACATGAAACGGAGGAGCCCTCCAGTGAACCGCTCGAACGACTCACGTCGTTCCTGGAGTTCTTCTGCGATCTCATGGAATCGGACGATTGGGCCAGCAATGAGTTGCGGGAAAAGGGTGACGTAGAGGGCGAAATCCAAGATGTTAGAGATCGGACGCGCCCGCCCTTTCACAACATCCATGGTGTAGGACATCGACTGGAAGTTGAAGAAGGAAATCCCAATGGGAAGAACCACAGTTGTCCATACGATCTGCCCCCATCCGAAATGCCCTGCAATCGCGTTGATTTGTTCAACGAAGAAGTTCGAATACTTGTAGTAGATCAATAGACCAATGTTCACGGTCACCGATCCGGTGACGGCCCACCTGGTCATGGCGCGGTT
>CAYTVW010000054.1:0-9440 GCA_964441865.1 uncultured Acidimicrobiaceae bacterium | reverse complement strand
TACCTGGCGACTGCACTTGAGGGGCTCTCAGACCGAGAACGGCAGGTATTGATCATGCGGTTCGGGCTGGAAGACGGCCGAATCCGCACGCTGGAGGAGGTCGGCGCCCACTTCCATGTGACTCGTGAGCGAATAAGGCAGCTGGAGACCAAGGCCCTCGCCAAACTCCGTCACCCTCAGAACGTGAGAAGGTTGGAGGGGTTCTTGGAGGAGAGCTGACTTCAGTCGAGATCGCTGTAGTCGCTTAGGCGTCTAGACCCTCGCTGCAAGCCTCCGGCGGTAATCCCGCGAGCCCATTCGGTCACACCACCTAGTTGATCGGTGACCTGCTTCATTGCAGGATGCCCCTGGGCCTGGGAAAACGCGTTCTTGATCTGCATATAGCGCTCTCGGCCAGCCTTGGCTCCTAACACGTATCCCGCGGCCGCTCCGAGAATCAAACCGGTTTTGAATCGCATACATACATGATGCCACGTCTTGGGGTGTTCTGGATCTTGGAGCTGACGGCATCAATGGGTGTTAAGATTGCTGATCCGTCCACGTCGTTGGGTGTGGACGCGATCCGGGGTAGCTCAATCGGCAGAGCGTCGGACTGTTAATCCGCAGGTTGTGAGTTCAAGTCTCACCCCCGGAGCCGGGTAATCAGCCTCATCTTGTCTTCGTCTTCTTAGGCATAGGCCCTGACCTGTGTGATCATCTGCAAGTACAGACTTGCACCTTTATTGGCTGGGAGATTCTCATGGAAAGGAAAGCTGGAGTCGAGGCGTCCCGGGTTTTCGAGATGGCCAGTTTGGTGGAATACGGCGAGGGCGCTGTTGTGAGCCGCACACTTCTCGACGGGGAAGCCGGATCTGTGACACTTTTTGCGTTCGATGCCGGTGAGGGGCTCAGTGAGCACTCGACTCCGTTTGATGCTCTGGTCCTGGTGATTGATGGTGAAGGAGAATTCACAATCGGGGGAGAACCGCTTTCGGTTCGAGATGGCGAGCTGATCCTGATGCCAGCCGGCATCGCACACGCCGTGAGGGCGGACGTCCGGATGAAGATGGTGCTGACGATGATCCGGGACGAGTCCGAGGGCTGAAAGCTTGATGGGGGCCGAGAGTCGGAGTGCTAGGGTTCCAGCTCTCATGGCTCCAGTCGTCGAAGTCACGGATCTTGTGAAGCGTTACGGTGATTTCACCGCGGTCCGGAGTGTGTCGTTTTCGGTCGAAGAGGGAGAAATCTTCGGGATCCTCGGACCGAACGGTTCCGGGAAGACCACTACGGTGGAGAGTCTTCAGGGCCTTCGGGATATCGACGGCGGCCGTGCTTCGATCCTCGGCCTCGATCCAGTTTCTCAATCCAGAGAGATTCGACGTCGGATAGGTTCTCAGCTACAGGACTCGTCTCTCCCCGACCGAATGAAGGTGTGGGAAGCTCTCGATCTGTTCAGAGCTACGGGTCCACACGGCTCCACGACTGATCAGGTCCTAGCTGATTGGGGTCTCAGTGCCAAGAAGAATGCCCGTTTTGGGACTCTATCTGGCGGGCAACGGCAGAGGCTGTTTGTAGCGTTGGCTCTGGTGAACAATCCGGAAGTGGTGTTCCTCGACGAGATGACCACCGGCCTGGATCCTGCTTCGCGACGTGTCGCATGGGATCTCATCCGGAGAATTCGGGAGAAGGGGACGACCGTCGTACTGGTCACGCATTTCATGGATGAGGCAGAGGCTCTTTGCGACCGGGTGGCCTTTTTCGATCGGGGAGAAGTTGTCGCGGAAGGATCAATCGCGTCACTCATCGATCGTTTCGGGGGTGGGGTAAAGGTCAAGTTCACTATCCAATGCAAAGACGGAGGGTGGTTGGCCGAGATTCCTCATGTGTCGAGTTGGGAACGGGATAGAGACCGGTTCGAGGTGCGTGGCGATGGACCTGTCCTCACCCATGTGGCGTCGGCCCTTATGGGACACGGTTACGCCCCCGAAGACCTGCGGGTCGAGCGGGCGAGTCTCGAAGATGTTTTTCTTCGGATCACTACTCATTCGGGGGGGATGGAATGAGACTTCTCGGGAAGATGATGTGGGTAGAAACGAAGCTCTTTCTGCGGGAGCCATTGACGGTGTTGTTCTCCATGATTCTTCCCCTGACGATTCTGTTTGTCATGGGAGGGGTCTTCGGGAACACGGTTGAGGCAGGCTTCTACAGGGGGATGGGGCCTATGGACTATTACACGCCCGCTTACATGGCCTTGGTGGCTGCTTCAGTCGGTCTGATAAGTCTCCCAACCCATCTGGCCGAGGACCGGGAGAGAGGAGTGCTGAAGAGATACCGGGCTTCTTCTTTCCCGGCATGGACGGTCGTTGGTTCGCAGGTTCTTGTCACCGCATTGATAGCTCTGGTGAGTGCGTTGATTCTGGTATCGGTGGCGATGCCGGTTTACGCCGTGGTATCACCACATTCGATTCTTAGGGTGGCGGTCGGATTCGTGTCGGTCGCTCTAGCGTCCTGTTCTTTGGGGGTTTTGTTGGGCGCTGTGCTTCCTTCACCACGATCGGCCCAGGCTTTGGGTGTAATGCTGTGGTTCGTGATGCTGATGGTCGGCGGAGCCGGTCCTCCGCCGGAGGCTCTCAGTGCGACTATGAACAACATGGGGAAGCTCACTCCGTTGCATCATGCGGTGAGGGTGATGCAGGACGGATGGCTTGGTCTCGATGCCGGATGCTCGTGGGTGGTGATCGGGATTGTGGCTTTGGGCTGTGGCGTCGCGGCTATTCGGCTATTCCGCTGGGAATAACAAAGCGCCAGCGGCCGTCAATTCGATTGAATATCCCTCCGAGCGAACCCCCAAAGCCCCAACAAGGCTGCGATTAGGGCAAGTCCCGTTTGAACCAGGATTGGTGTCCCGGTAAGAGGCTCAAATGGATATCGGGCGATGTGGTCGTACATCCCGATGTTGTACAACCACTGTGGGGGTTCCATCAACGGCCCAAAGAACGAGATCAGCATCCCGTAGGCGAGGAAGGCCCAAGCTACCCCGAGGAATCGGGGTGCCCAGCCATACAGGAGGGCTGCCACTCCCAGCGTGATCAGGAACTCGGGTGTCCGGACGAAGTGGGCCCAGGTGATTTCCCGGATGATGTCTACGTCCCCGAAACCGAACGATGAGGCTGTTGAGAGGATCAGGCCGGTGAACGTCAGGAGAATCGTCCCCGCGATGGCGGCGACCGCCAGATGCCCTCCCATCCATGCGACTCGACTGGTCCGGGTGGCCAGAATCGGCTCGGTGAGGCCTTCTTCTTCGTGGGATCTGAGGTATTGGAGTACCAGAATCCCGAATACTCCAAGGACTATCGCGTCGACCAGAGCCATCATCGCGAAATAAGAGTCCTTGATTGCCCCAGCAGCTATCTCGCCCGAGGGCAACCCGAACACCTTCTTGAAGGTTTCGCCCATATCAGAGAAAGCAGTGCTCATTGGACCGCCAATGGCACCGTAGATGGCCCCAGCTATCCCCAACCCGATACCCCATCCGATGATCGAACCCTTCTGGAGACGGAAGGCAAAACGCCACGGGGAGGAAATCCACGGCGCGGCTTGAGGAGATCCAGGTTTCGGCTGACGGACACCCGTTCCGAAATCTCGGCGTGAAGAGATCCTGAAGGCAAGCGCTGCCAACAGCAGTGAGAATCCGACCGAGAGTCCCAACGGCCACCATCTCTCGTCGACGTAAGGGCGGGTCTGTTGAGACCAGGCGAGAGGCGAGAACCAAGAGAGCAAACTCCCGTGCATAGTGAGCATGTCCCCGGCTGTTCGGATCACCCAGGCAGCTCCGAGGGCGGCTCCGGCCATGGAGGAAGCAGAGCGAGCGAACGGGGTCATCTGGTTGGTCACGGCGGCGATAGATGCGAAGACGAGTCCGACTCCTCCGACTGAAGCGCCCATAAGCATTGATCCGTGAAAGGGGTAGCCCGAGCCAGCAGCTGCTAGACCCATCAACAAGGCGAGAGCGATGTTTGCAGACAACGCGACTAATAGGACCGCCGTCAGGTTCGCTTGGCGTCCGACCGCTCCTGCACGAATAAGTTCCCCTCTCCCCGATTCCTCTTCGGCCCGAGAGTTCCGGGTTACCAGAAGGATGTTCATCAGCGCGGCTGCCAAGAGGAAGTAGAGGCCATAAACCCCAAACATGAACCTTGGAAATGTGAGGTTATCGAAACCGTATGTCGGTCCTCCGACCAGTGCACCGATTGGGCCGTCGGCGAACTGCGAACCCATCGAACGGAGTTTCTCTTCCGACTCGAAGATGGTCGGAAGAGCGACGACGTAGTAGCTGATGAAAACGGCAATCGACAGGATCCAAGCCGGGAGCTTCACTCGGTCTTTTCGGAGTATGAACCTGACGAGTCTGAGTGTTCCGGTGAGCATCGTTGTTCTAGGGGAGCCTTCGGCGGCGACGGCGGTCATCCCTGCCCCTCGCCTGGCTCTGGACCGTAGTGACGTAGCAGGAGCTGTTCTAGCGTCGGGGGGTGGGCGACTAGAGACTTCACTCCCATCGAAGCGAGTGTCGTTACTGTGTCTTCGAGATGTTCCGTCTCGACGTCGAAACGGACTTCTCGGTCGGTGTACTGGAAGTCGTGGATCCCGGGGAGTGATCTGATGCGGTCGGCCGGTTTGTCGGTCTCGGCGGTGATCGTGGTCCGCTTCAGATGCCTTAGCTCGGCTAGCGTTCCCGTCTCGACCACCTTCCCCATCCGGATGATCGAAATCCGATCTGCGAGGACTTCCACTTGGGCGAGGATGTGGCTGGAGAGAAGGATCGTCCGGTTCTCCGATTTGATCTCTCGAACACAATCCTGGAATACGGCCTCCATAAGTGGGTCGAGGCCCGCTGTTGGCTCGTCGAGGAGGAAAAGTTCGGCGTCGGAGGCGAGCGCAGAGATCAGGGCAACTTTCTGGCGGTTCCCTTTCGAGTAGGTGCGGCCCTTCTTGGTGGGGTCGAGCTCGAACCGCTCGCAGAGTTCGTCTCGCTTTGCCTTGTCGATCCCGCCTCTGAGACGAGACATTATGTCCATGGCTTCACCGCCGGTGAGCTTCGGCCAGAGTTCGACATCCCCGGGCACATAGGCGATTCGGCGGTGGAGGTTGACAGCGTCGGTCCAAGGATCGCCACCCAACATCTGGATGTCACCGGAGTCGCGTTTTAAGAGTCCGAGAAGGATCCGCAGCGTCGTGGTTTTCCCAGCGCCGTTTGGGCCCAGAAACCCTAGAACCTCTCCCTTGTTGACTGTGAGGTCGAGCCCGTCGAGGGCGAGGGTTGACCCGTACGTCTTTACGACTCCGTGGGCTGCTACCACTTCGGTCATGGTGGCTGTAGACATGGTCTCAGCTTTCTCTCCGACCGCCTCGACCGCGACGAGGCGGAATCCTTGATGTTGGGCTGCCGGGGTGTTCCGGCCGCCCAACATCCAAGGCTACTACTCGGGTCGGGATTCGGGAGGAAACGTCAGTGGGTGAGCGTTACCTTCGAAAGACCACGGGGAGACTCTGGGTCATGGCCGCGAGCGATTGCCGTCGCATGGGCAAACATCTGGAGCGCGGGAGCCGCTACAAGTGGGCTGAGCCACTCAGGGACTTTGGGGATCGGGATCCTGAAACTGGCCGGGAATGAAGGGTTGTCGGTCATGGCAATAACCGTCACTCCGCTTTTCAGGAGGCGTTCGGATACAGCCTTCACGCCCTCGTAGGTGGGGCCCTCGGCTACTACCACCAGTGCTGGGACCGATGGGTCGACGGCCGCAATTGGGCCGTGAAGGAACGCAGCCACCGAGAACGGCTGTGCCACGATCTGTGCGAGTTCTTGGAGTTTGAGTGACCACTCGTAGGCGGAAGCCATGTGGAAGCCGCGTCCGATGACCACGCAGGTTTTCGCATCGACGAGGGGTGCAATGATCTCGTTTGAGATCTTGGGCCCTTCGAGCACCTCCTTGAGATAGGGAGGAATCGCCTTCACCTCGGTCGGTTCTTCACCGGCCAAACCATGTGAAATGCATGCGATGGCTGCCAGTTGAGCGGTATAGGTCTTTGTTGCTGCCACAGCCACTTCGACTCCGGCAGAAAGTTCCACCACCACATCCGACTGGTCAGCGAGTGGTGAATCGGGATGATTGGTGATCCCGATCGTAGGTCGGCCTTGACGGCGGGCTTCCACCATCACCTCGACAAGATCGGGGGATTGACCGGATTGCGAAATCCCAATGACTAGAGCTCCGTCGAGCGATGGCGGCTTTTTGTATACCCCAAAGAGGGACGGAAGGGTTGGGCCTGTGACCAACCTGTTGCGGGAACCCCATACGGACTGGGCGTAGCGGCCGGCGTTGTCGGAGGTTCCTCGGGCCGCGATTACGGCATGGGTACATCCGGTTCCGAGACGAGAGATCGAAGCGATCGCGTCTTGGTTTTTCTCAATCAGGGCGGCGACCGCAGCCGACTGTTCGAGCATCTCTGTCCACATTGTCATTGTCTGAAAGGCCTTCTCTCGGAAAACACGTTGTCTAGAGCTGATCTCAGCCCGACGGCGAGAGCTCCTATAAGCACCGGAGCGTCTTCGAGTTTCGAAGTCACCACCTCGGGTGGGTAGGGGAGCCACTTCGCGAGAAGGGCGTTGATACCTGGGAGAAGCGGTCCACAGTGGGAGCCGATTCCGCCACCCAAAACTACAAGGGGAACGTCTGTCACGGCACAAACCGGGATGATGTTGAGTGCGATTCTTCTTGTCAGCTCGTCCAAGACATCTTTGGCGACGGGATCGTTTGCCTCGTGGGCATCGAAGATAGCGGGGACCTCGAACGGGGGAGTGAGAATGGTCTCACGTTGGGATGCCATCTCTTTCGCCAGAGCCGAGATCGTTGGGCCACAGGGATCGAGCTGCAGTCCGGCGGCTTCCAGCATGTCCAATTCTCCGGCCGCTCCGTGGCGACCTCTGATGAGATCGCCGTTCAAGACCACTGCACCGCCGAGCCCGGTCCCGATCCAAATCACAGCGAAATCGTCGGATCCGATAGCGGAGCCTTTCCAACGCTCTCCTTCGGCCGCAAGATGGACATCGTTTTCGACCATGACCCGGGACGGGAAAGTCTCTTCGAAAAGGGTCTTGATGTCGATCCCCGTCAAACCTTCGATGTTGAGTCCGAGAGACACTGTTCCAGTGCGGGCGTCGACGACGCCAGGGACGCCGATGACTGTGTTGTCGATCTTCCTCGCGTCGATCTTGGTCTTGGAGAGGAGCTGGTTGTAGAGGGTAGGGAGACCGTTGAGAACGCTCGCCATGGTCGCCTCTGTTATTGGGAGATCGACTCGAGCTCGGATGTTCCCGACGAGGTCGCAGATGGCTCCACGAAGGTATCGGGCGCCAACGTCGATCCCCATCGCGTACGATGCCTCCGCTATGGGTTCGAAGAAGACGGCACCAAAAGTGGGCTCATCGACTGGCGACGCCGTCAGTCGCACCAACTTTTTCTCCAGAAGAGACTCGATGGCGGCGGAGACTGTTGGCTTTGATATCCCAGTCCGACGAGAAATCTCGGCACGAGAAATCGGAGAGGACGCTCGAACGGCGTCGAGGATGACTCGCTCGTTGAGCATCTTCAAGAGGCTGGGAGTGGCGGGCTTTTTCGAAAACATGTTAATACCTTAACCCTATCTCAAAAAGTGGTCAAATCTCGGCTGGCCGCGATGGACATAGTTAAGGTAGTTGACAGAAAATGATAGGACGGTGACTTCGGGGAATTTTCCGGGGGAGCCGGAAGGGAACATCATGGCCGGAGAACGGAAAGTCGCGGTAATCGGGGCCGGATCTACTTACACGCCCGAGTTGGTCTCCGGAATGGCCGGAGAAGCTGAAAGGGCGGGGATCGGGAGTCTTTCGCTCCATGACATAGACGAATCCCGTTTGGAGATTGTGGGAGGCCTGGCGAGACGGATGCTCGACGCGTCCGGTTTCGACGGGAACGTGGATATAACCACCGATTTGGATCGAGCGGTCGGCGACGCCGACTTTGTCCTTTTTCAGATCCGGGTTGGTGGGCAGAAAGCCAGGTTGTCCGATGAAACACTCCCATTGATGTGTGGCTGCATCGGTCAGGAGACAACCGGAGCCGGAGGGCTTGCCAAAGCGATGCGGACCATTCCGGTGATACTCGAGATCGCCGATCGGGTGAAAAAGCTTGCGAAGGAAGATGTCTGGATAGTCGATTTCACGAACCCGGTCGGGATTGTCACGCGGGCTCTCCTTGACCACGGCCATCGGGCAATCGGACTCTGCAACGTGTCTATCACCATCCAGAGGACGGTCGCCAAAATGCTGGGAGTCGAACCGTCCCGAATAATGGTTGACCCAGTGGGGCTGAATCACCTCACCTTTGTGCGAGCAGTGAGGCTCGACGGGGAAGACATTCTTCCGATGCTCTTATCGGAGCGCTCCCAAGAGTTGGAGGACCACATCGGTTTCCGGGCCGACCTCATGAGGGACTTGGGAGTGATTCCCTCCTACTACCTCAAGTATTTCTGGAGACATGGGGAGACCCTGGCACATCAGCGTGTCTCCAAGCCGAGAGCGACCGAGGTCGACGAGATCGAGGCCGTTCTCCTCGACATGTACAAAGATCCAGAGCTTCGAGAGAAGCCAGCATTGCTTGAACAACGCGGTGGTGCCTACTACTCGGAGGCCGCTGTCGGCTTGGTCGCCTCTCTAGCCACCGATGACCAGCAGGTCCATGTTGTCGATATTCGAGACAATGGGGTGATTCCGGGACTGGCCGAAGACGATGTGGTCGAAATCCCAGCGCGGGTGGGATTCGGAGGGGCGAAGCCCCTTGAACAACGCCCGTTGGCGCCCGAGCTTCTGGGATTAGTGCAGCACGTGACCGCGTATGAGCGGATTGCGGCAGATGCGGCTGCCAGAAGAGACCTCAATGCCGCCAAGCGAGCTTTGTTGGCGCACCCTCTAGTGGGGCAGGATGACGTGGCGGAGAGACTCGTCGAAATCATGTACAGAGGGGGCCTCGATTGAATACGCGGCTTGGGGTCGCGGTCGATGGCGGGAATTCGAAGACTGATTTGGTGCTGTTCGACACCGAAGGACAGGTCCGAGCATTCCTGAGAGGGCAGCACAGCTCTCCCCATCAACTTGGAGTCGAGGGGAGTCTCGACGTCATTCAAAAGCTGCTGGAGGAGGCTCGGATTGAGGCAAAACTTCCCCGGGAAGACCCGGTCGAGTTGGCGAACATCTACTTGGCCGGTCTTGATTTTCCTCAAGAGGAGATCATCTACGCGGACGCTGCATCGAAAAGAGCCCTGGGCGAGAAGGTGGTTCTTGGTAACGACACATTCGCGGTTCTGAGGGCGGGTCTCGAACGCCGTTGGGGCGTGGCGGTGGTCTGCGGTGCCGGGATCAACTGTGT
>CAYTVW010000053.1:0-9589 GCA_964441865.1 uncultured Acidimicrobiaceae bacterium | reverse complement strand
GACCGGATCATCAGTGTCGACAGAAAACCCGTTGAGGGAGAGACCCTGGACAGTGTCACTTCATGGGTGCGCGGACCAACCGGAAGCACAGTACTCCTCGGGATTGAGCGAGACGGCGAAATCCTAGAACTGAAGATCCCTCGCCAGGCAATACAGATAGTGGTAACCGAATGGGAAAAGGTCGACCAGGTGGGATACGTCCGTCTCAATATCTTTTCTGACAACAGCGGACCTCAAATCGAGGCTGCAATAGATGAGATGACCCGAGACGGCGCAAACCGGATAATCCTGGATCTACGCAGTAACCCAGGTGGGACACTCACCGCGGCAATCGATGTAGTCAGCATCTTTCTTGATAGTGGTCTTGTCATGCGAGGCGAGTACCCAGACAACGAAGAAACCTACAGAGTCACCGGTAATCCCTCCGCTCCAGACATCCCATTGATCATCCTCATTGATGGGGCTAGCGCCTCCGCATCAGAAGTAGTGGCTGGAGCTCTTCAGGAAGCCGGACGAGCGACAGTCGTAGGCGAAACGAGCTTCGGGAAAAACACCATGCAATCGCAGTTTGGGCTCACCAACGGCGGCGCTATGAGATTGACTGTCGCACGATGGCTCACTCCGGGCGGAAAAGACCTCGGCGAAGGCGTAACACCGGACCACGTACTTGAACTTGATCCTTCGTTGAACGTCCGAGACCTAGTCGCCAAGGTCATGGACGCAGTCTCTCTGACTGTCGAGGCCTTCTCGGAGACTGTCTCCATCTCGCCCATGCCCCATTACGCTGGATTAAGACGATGAAATCAAGCCTCTCCAGAATCACCATAGCTCTCACTCTGGCCGCTTTCCTCATGGCGGATAGCGTTGGCCCGGCGCGCGCTCAGGTCAGTGACGCTGAAAACAAAGCGGAACAGGCCGAAGCCGCCCGGGACACTGCCTACTCATTGGTTGACTCAGCGTCAGCCGAACGTGACAAGGTCGAAGCCGAACTCGCGGAAGCGATGCTCCGCTACAACGATTCAGCGGAGAGACTCTCAGCAGCGAATACGGTACTTATTGAAATCGAAGACGCCCTCGCGGCGGCAGAACTCGAGGCCCAAGGGTTGGACGGACGTTTGGCAGAACAGACAGTCGCCGCCTACATGAATTCTGTTGGACAGAAGACCGAGCTCCTCATCAACGCTGACTTGTCTTCCGCCTTGTTGGCATCACACATTCTGGAAATGGCCCGCGACGACACCGACGAGGTTCTTGCCGATCTGACGGCTCAGAAACAACACCTGGAAGCACTTCGAATGTCGGCTGAGCAGGAACGAGAACAGGTGGCTGCGCTAACTGCCGAGCTTGAGGCCGAGACCGAACGCCTGAACAGTCTGTTCGCTGAAGCAAACCAAGGACTATCGGACGCGATCAGAAAGGCAAGGAAGGCTGATGCAGACTACCGAGCAGCACTCTCAGCCGTCGAAAAAGCCCGAGCACAGGCGACCGCCAAGACGAAACCTCCTACCAGCGATAACTCTGGAAGCAAGGTGGGAAAGGTGACACCCAAAGCCCGAGTGCTAGCTTGGAGACCACTGGTTGAGAAATACTTCGCTCCCGACCTCGTCGAATCGGCATTGGTCATCATGCAGTGTGAGAGCCTCGGCGATCCCAAAATCGTCAACACTTCCAGCGGGGCTTCGGGGCTCTTTCAGTTCATGCCGGGTACTTGGGCGACAGCCAGCGTGAAGGCTGGGGTAAGCGATCGCTCCGTCTTCGACGGCGAAGCCAATATCATCGCTGCCTCATGGCTGGCCGAGTACTACCGGGCTCGGGGATACAACGCCTGGCGGCCTTGGTCATGTCGGGTCTACGTGCCCTCGACCTGACCCTCGTCAGTCAATAACCCTTACCCCGCTTTCTTCGTTAACGCATTCGCGTGGCAAGATTCCCACGTGCCGACAAGAGAAGTAACCCCTGGAGCTGTCTGGGAAGGCGACCTGACCAAGTTTGCCGTCCAGTCGAAGATCGCCGAAGCGATCGACCTTGTGCTGGTAGACCGCGAGACAATCCCGATGGAACGCTCGGGAGAAGGTTGGTTTTCGGCCACGGTCCCTGACGCAGGCCCAGGGACTAAATACGGGTATCGAGTTCACGGCCTTTGGGATCCGGCCAGCGGGTTTCGGTGCAACCCCACCAAGTTGTTGCTGGATCCGTACGCCCGGCGCATCGATGGAGAGATGAACCCGGGCCCGCAGATTCTCAGCCACGACCCGACGAATCCTCTGAAAATCAGCTCAGAGGACTCAGCGTCTCACGTCCCCGTTTCGGTGATCACAGACCCCGCCTTCGATTGGTCCGGAGAGATCCGACCGTCGACCCCCCTAGTCGACTCCGTGATCTATGAAGTCCATTTGAAGGGAATCACCGCCGATCACCCTGGTATCCCCCCGGCTCTGCGTGGCACCTATTCGGGTTTTTCGCACGAATCAATCGTCGAGCATCTGGTCGGACTGGGCGTCACGGCCGTGGAATTCCTTCCCATCCAGCAATTCCTCTCGGAGATGCACCTGGCCCTAGCTGGAAGGAACAACTACTGGGGTTACAACACTATCGGCTTCTTCGCTCCCCACCACGCCTACGCCGCTACTCAAGACCCGGTATCAGAGTTCAAGACCATGGTGAAGACTCTGCATCAAGCCGGACTCCAGGTGATCCTCGACGTTGTCTACAACCACACCGCCGAAGGCGGTGTTGAAGGACCAACCTTATGCTTCAAAGGCCTCGACAACCCCGCCTGGTATCGCCTCGATCCGGCGGACCGCTCCCGATACAGCAACTGGTCAGGGACTGGGAATTCCCTCAACTTCTCTTCGCCCGACGTTCGTCGATTCGTCCTCGATTCCCTTCGGTATTGGGTCGACGAGATGCACGTCGACGGATTCCGTTTCGACCTTGCTACCACCATGGGAAGAACAGGTTGGGATTTCGACCGTTCGGCACCGTTCTTCGAAGAGATCCGAAGCGACCCCGGGTTACAGGCGGTACATCTAATCGCAGAGCCGTGGGATATTGGCCCTGATGGATATCGACTGGGGTCCTTCCCGGAGGAATGGTCCGAGTGGAACGACAACTATCGAGATGCTGTGCGTGACTATTGGAGAGGGCAGAACGGTTCCATGCCCACCTTCGCGACCAGGCTAACTGGTAGCTCAGACATATTCGAGTGGTCTGGAAGGAAACCGCCAGCGTCGATCAACTACGTGACAAGCCACGACGGATTCACTCTCCAGGACCTGGTGAGTTATCAAAGGCGCCACAATCACGCCAACGGCGAAGGGAATCGTGACGGCCACGCAGACAACCGGGCCTGGAATTCCGGGACCGAAGGCCCAACCCATGATGAGGAGATCACCCTTATTCGACAGAGGCGCGCTTCCGCCATGCTCACCACCCTTCTGGTCTCCCACGGAGTCCCAATGATCTTGGGAGGCGACGAGATCGGCCGAACACAGAGCGGAAACAACAACGGTTACTGCCAGGACAATCTGATCAGCTGGTTCAACTGGGAGAACATTGATCTCAATCGCCTCGACCTCGCCAAGCGGCTCATCGCGTTCCGGAAGAAACACAGATCCATTCGACGCTCAACGTGGCTCCACGACCCGTCTACCCCGGGGGTAGCAGTCTGGCTGAGACCCGATGGAGCTGAGATGGCTCCCGTCGATTGGAGACGTCGATCCCGAAGATCTTTCTGCCTTTGGTTGAAGGATTCTGGCTTCCCCGACTCGGAACCGACAGATCCGGATCTCCTCTTGGCATTCAATCCACTCAGAACTGACTTGGATTTCCGTCTTCCGTCTCTCCCCCACGGATGGAGAGTGGTGATTGATAGCTCTTCTGAGGCAGTTCATGTACCCGACGCCGACGTGATTACCGTCCCCGGATACTCAGTGGTGGTTCTGGAGGAGTGTGCAACAGGCTGAACTGGTCAAGCATTCGCCCTCGGATGCCGATTCAAGGTCTGTGGGCACACTGATCAAGCGGTCCCGCGGGCGGGCCAGGACCCCGAGCGGGAACAGATTCATCGCGTTCTATGTGATCGCGGTCGTTGCAGCCTCGATCCCTCTCGCCTTCTATACCGTCAACCACATCCCCGACATCTCCAGCATCGACATCCCCTGGCCTCTCCTTGCCCTGGCCTTCTACCTCTCCGAGACTGCCGTCATCCACCTCCAATTTCAGAGAGACGCGCATTCTGTTTCGATGACTGAAGTCCCGCTCATCATCGGGTTCTTCTTCTTCGAGCCTGTCACGCTGATCACCGCCGAACTCGCGGGTGTAACGGCTTCCCTGATCTTCAACCGGCGGCAGAAGTGGATCAAGCTCATCTTCAATCTGGGCCAGATGTTGATCCACACCTGTCTGGGTCTACTCGTGTTCCATGCCCTCAGCTCGGGCAGAACCGAACCGGACGCGGTTACTGCAACTGCGGCCATCGCCGCAATGATCGTAGGAGTCATTGTCGCCCATACACTGGTGTTCGGAGCGATCAGGATCTCCGGCCGAGTCGAGACAATGAGCAATATTCTCGAAGCACTTGCTCTAGCGGCCACGGCCACAGTGATGAACACGATGATGGCAGTGGGTGCAGCCATCATGATCAACGCAGAGAACGGACTGTGGTGGCTGGGCCTCGCCCCGCCGATCCTGGTCTATCTGGTTTATCGAGCCTATGTCCGCCAACGGATCGACAAATCGAGGCTTTCGGCAATTTTCGAGGCCACGAAGAAGATCCACCGCGCCGGAGAGATCGACAAAGCCGTCTCAGAGACAGTGTCTATCGCCGCAGACCTCCTTTTTGCCGAGAGAGCGTGGGTCTTCCTCGAGACTCCGGAGCACGCCCATTACCTAACCATTGGGGCAAAAGACACGATCGAATGCGTAATGCGCCAAACCTCTCTGGACCCGGATTCTCCGGAACTCTCAGAGATATTCCGACGAAAAGAGGCCGCGCTAATCACCGATCCTCCTCCTCCGGCTCTGGGCGAACTTGGCTGGAAACGAGCGGCAATCGTTGCTCCTCTTGCTGCAGAAGACGAAGTCTTCGGAACACTGGTTGTGACCGACGCCCTAGGCGATGTGAATGAATTCGACGAGGGCTACGTGCCTCTCGCTGTCACGGTGGCATCTCAGCTAGCCGTATCGCTTCAAAACAGCCGCCTCTCGGAACACCTCGCCGAGGTCCGAGCTCTGAAAGAGAGACTCGAAGACCTTGTGAAGTCGAAGGATCAGCTCATCGCCTCAGTGAGTCACGAACTCCGCACTCCACTCACCGCGATCGTAGGTCTCGCCACCGTCCTCGACGATGTCACGAAAGACACTCTTGCTCCAGACGAAAGCGAAATGCTTGGGATGATCGTCGGACAATCCACCGACCTTTCCTACATCATCGACGACCTCCTCACCCACGCCCGGAGCGAGAACGGAACCTTGACTCTTCGGATGGAGAAAACCGACGCCAAAACCGAGGTGGAACACCTTCTGAGCACACTCTCGTTCGATATCGAAGTCCAATCCGTCGATATGCCGCTACCGGTGGAGGTCGATCCCACTCGACTGCGTCAGGTAATCAGGAATCTTCTCACCAACGCCGACCGCTACGGTGGGCAGCATGTATGGATCGAGATCAAGCGAGAAGGCGACCATGTCGCGATCGCGGTGTGCGACAACGGATCTGGTGTCCCAGGGGACGATCCCAACTCCATATTCGAGCCTTACAAATCCGCCCACGACCAGCGAGCCCAACCCGGTTCCGTCGGCCTTGGTCTAGCGCTCTCGCGACGGATTATGGAGATGATGAATGGGAACCTTCGCTACGAAAGATCTGAAGGGGCCACCCGTTTCGTGATCACGATCCCCTTATCTTGACCAGGGGATCACCTGATTCTTGGCGATAGTCACTACGCCACCATCGCTGATCTCAAATCCGCGCTCCGTATCGAGAGCCGGATCGACCCCAATCTGGTAACCGGGAGGGATAACCACGTTCTTGTCGATAATCGCTTTGACCACCGTTGCACCCTCTCCGATTCTCACATTCTCGAACAGAACCGAATTCTCGACCCTCGCTCCGGCCTCAACCCGAGCCCAGGGAGATAGCACCGAGTGCGCCACATACCCACCCGATATCACCACACCGTTCGACAGAAGCGAGTCGGCGATGTATCCGGGTCCGTGGTTAGCGACAGCGACCACTTTCGAGGGCGGTGCGGTCTCCTGAAAAGTAAGTATCGGCCAGTCGGAGTTATACAGGTTGAATACCGGGTCAACTGACACGAGATCCATGTTCGCGTCGTAGTAGTTGTCGATCGTGCCGACGTCACGCCAATAAGCCTTTTCTCTGGCAGTCACTCCCGGAACAACGTTCTCGGTGAAGTCGTAAACATGCGCCGCTCCGGCCTCGACGAGAGTCGGAATAAAGTCGCCGCCTATGTCATGACGAGAGTCTTCCCGGATCGAGTCCGCGTGCAGAAGCTCCATGAGAACCGGAGTAGAGAACACGTAGTTTCCCATGGAAGCCAAGGCCATGTTCGGGTCGTCCGGCGTCGGCTGAGGGTCAGCCGGTTTTTCCCGGAACGTGTCGATCTTCGAGGATGCCCCCCTCTCAATGACCCCGAAAGAAGAAGCCTTATCGATCGGAACCCTGATGCCCGCGACAGTCACCCCGGCACCGCTCTCGATGTGTTCTTCGAGCATCTGGCGCGGGTCCATTCGATAGATGTGGTCGGCCCCGAACACAAAGATGTAATCGGGTCTCTCGTCGTCGATGATGTTGATGTTCTGGAATAGGGCATCTCCTGACCCGAGGAACCATCGTTTCCCCATCCGCATTTGGGCCGGAACTGAAGTCACATAATGGCCAAGAAGGGTCGACATCCGCCAGGTGAGAGACAGATGGACGTTGAGGCTGTGGCTCTTGTATTGGGTGAGCACCACTATCCGCCGAAAACCCCCGTTCACCAGATTCGAGAGGGCGAAATCGATGAGCCGGTATTGTCCGCCAAAAGGAACAGCCGGCTTTGCCCTATCCCGAGTGAGCGGCATGAGTCGTTTCCCTTCGCCGCCCGCCAATACCATTGACAGAATCCGGATAGAACCGGGGAGAGACATCACATCGCCCTTCCACTCGATGACCCTTCTCTTCTCACAAGATACCCCGCACAAAGCCAAAGAGCGTTGATGTTTGACTCAGGACCCAATTTCCAGCTTTCAAACTCGTCGGAAATAGGTGATAGACATCGGTGGAAGCACCGTCTGGATCGACCATTCGAATCCGTGCGACTTCTTTTTCTCGGCTTTCACCGCGGCCGGGACCAAACCTGATCCCCCAAATCGGTCTTCGTCTGAACAGAGAACCGAAGACCATTCTCCAGGTTCTGATACTCCCATCCGGAAGTCGTGCCTTTCTACCGGGGTGAAATTCGCCGCCACCAGTACCGGTGAGTCTCCCTCCGCGAAACGCAAGAAAGCGAGGGTCGATTGCTTGGCATCATCGGCCACTACCCAGGCGAATCCTTTGGGACGGGTATCGTCAACATGAAGAGCTGGAGCGCTCCTATACAAACTGTTAAGCGCCGAAACCCATTCCATCATCCCCCGATGAAACGGGTACTCCAAAAGATGGAACGGGAGCTCCGATTCGTGGCTCCATTCCCACGGGTTGGCTATCTCCCCGCCCATGAACAACAGCTTCTTCCCCGGAAGACTCCACTGATACCCGAGGAGTGAGCGGAGACCAGCGAAACGTCTCCACTCATCGCCCGGGATCCGTCCCAAGAGAGAACGCTTCCCGTGCACCACTTCGTCATGTGACAGTGCGAGAACGAAATTCTCAGAGAACCCGTAAAGACTCCGGAAAGTCAAGAGTCTGTGGTTGTCCTGGAAACTCCGATAGATCGGATCCAGGGTGAAGTAACGAAGAGTGTCGTTCATCCACCCCATGTCCCACTTCAAGCCGAATCCAAGTCCGCCGAGGCTGGTCGGCCTTGTCACCCCAGGCCAGGCAGTCGACTCTTCAGCGATCACCTGGACTCCCGGGAATCGGTCGTACACCGAAGCGTTCAGATGCTGGAGGAATTCGACTGCCTCCAGATTCTCTCGGCCCCCGTGCTTGTTCGGGATCCACTCGCCGTCTTTTCGGGAGTAATCCAAGTAGAGCAAAGAGGCCACAGCATCCACCCTTAGGCCGTCAATGTGATACTTCTCGAACCAGTAGTGAGCCGAAGAAAGCAGGAAGGAACGCACCTCGTTCCTCCCGTAATTGAAAACAAACGACCCCCAATCCGGGTGATAGCCCTGTCTAGGGTCCGCATGCTCGTATAGATGAGTTCCGTCGAACCTGCCCAATCCATGCCCATCCACCGCGAAGTGGGAAGGAACCCAATCAAGGATCACTCCGATACCTCTTTGATGAAGGATGTCCACGAATTCCATGAACTGTTGCGGAGTCCCGAATCTGGAAGTGGGAGCGAAATACCCGGTCGATTGGTAGCCCCAAGAGCCATCGAATGGATGCTCCATGATTGGTAGAAGCTCAATGTGAGTGAAGCCGGTCCTCTCCAAATGATCAGCAAGGCCTTTGGCCATCGATACATAGTCAGGCGGCCCTTGATGTGACCAAGAGCCCAGATGGCATTCGTAGATCGAGATGGGAGCGTCAACGTTGTTCCTTGACCCCCGAGTAGTCATCCAGTCAGAGTCATTCCACTCGTAGTCGAGTCCCCAGACAATCGAGGCTGTACCCGGCCGGACTTCGGCGTGGAAAGCCACCGGATCCGCCTTGTCAAGGAGATGATTTCCCCGCCCAGCCTTAATCGAATACTTGTATTTCGTCCCTTGGCCGACCCCCGGAACGCTCACTTCCCAGACTCCGGCTTCCGAAGGATGCATGGTGTGTTGAGAGGAATCCCAACCGTTGAAGTCTCCAATCACCGATACCGCTCGGGCGTTAGGAGCCCAGACCCGGAAACTGGTCGCTTCTTCGCCAAGGTGGGCACCAAGAACATGATGAAGGTTGTAGTGCTGCCCAGCGTTGAACAGCCAGCGGTCCTGATCAGAGAATTCCGAGCCCATACCCTGAGGTTAGGTCGGGATTGCCGGGAATACAGGATTCCAGCGCCACTCTGGAACCATTATTCGTCATCGGGTCCGAGCTCTTCGTCCGGATCGCCTCTTTCGGAATCCCAATCTTCGGTTTCTTCATCCTCGGATTCACCGTCGTTGACGTCTGCAGCTTCCAGTGCTTGCTCCGCCATCCATGCGTCCCGATCCATCGACTCCGGCCAAACTTGATCGAAGTCATAAACCATCCCTGCTTCATCGAGCATCGAAGTGATCGGAGGCCAAACGCAGTGAAGACTGCGGTCTTCGGCCATTGTCAGAATGATCTGAGACAGAAGGCCGGGACCAGTCTCTTCGGATATCGCCTCGGTCATGCTCTTGAACGCCGAATACGGGGCCGAGTGAAGATCCGGTGGGGTAAGGACCGGAGAGTCTATGTCAAGACGACCCGCGTCGTCGAAGGTGAACCCGACGAAATCTCCGGCCT
>CAYTVW010000052.1:5779-9706 GCA_964441865.1 uncultured Acidimicrobiaceae bacterium | reverse complement strand
TCTACGGTCGCGGCAAGGAATCGTGGGTCGAGTCCGTCTCCAATCTGAGCATCGAGGTTGTTCGACCTCGCGGCCAAGCGCATGAATTTCGAAAGTGCGTAGGCGTCCTCGTTGGTACCTCGAGATCCCCCAATCGCTGCAATCGAAACCCCTCCGCTCCTGTCTCGGCCTTGTCTGATGGCCGCTGCTATCCGCTCCAGGACTTCTGGCCAGGATGCCTGTTCCAGGGTTCCCTTGTTACTTCGCATTCTCGGCTGAGTAACTCGGTGAGACGAGTTGACGTATTCAATCCCAAAACGACATTTGTCTGATAGCCAACCATGATTGGTTGCTTCGGAGTCGACGCCCAAAACCCGGACTATTCGGTTTCGTGTGGCTTGCACAGCGATGCGTTCACCAGTCGAACAGTGCTGACAAACCGATTCCACCGTGGTCAGATCCCAGGGGCGGGCCTTGAACCGATACGGAACCGCTGTCAAAGCTCCGACTGGGCAAATCTGAACCGTGTTCCCCGAGAAGTACGAATTGAACGGTCTGTCGGGGGCGATGTTGACCTCAGTGAGGTGACCATGTCCCTGGAGGGTGATGAGCGGATCTCCCGCGACTTCTTCTGCGAAACGAGTGCACCTGCCACAGAGGATGCATCGTTCCCGGTCCAGAAGAATCAGGTCAGAGATAGCTATCGGCTTCTCAAAATGCCTTTTCTCTTCGACGAATCTGCTTTCGCCGGGGCCATGTGAGAGGGCCTGGTCCTGAAGCGGACACTCTCCTCCCTTGTCGCAGATCGGGCAGTCGAGCGGATGGTTCGCAAGCAAGAACTCGAGGATCCCTTCCTGAGACTTTCTTGCGAGTTCACTGTTGGTCTCGACCACCATTCCCTCAGCTACCTCAGTGGTGCAGGCAGTTGTGAGATTCTTCACCCCGTCGGTCTCGACCTCAACCAGGCACATCCGACACATTCCGACCGGTTTGAGGCGAGGATGCCAACAGAAACGGGGAATGTAAACCCCGTTCCGCTCGGCTACCTCGATCACCTTCTCGCCAGGTTCAGCTTCAACGAGAAGACCATCAATCGTGAGGCTGACCGTTTTCGGCTTGGAAGAACGCTTCGCCATTTCAGAACGCCTTCCTGAAAGGACAGCGCTTCTCGACAATGTGTGCTTCTACCTCTTCGGGGAAGTATTTGAGAATCGAGATCACCGAAGACACGCAAGACGGTCCCAACTGGCAAATGGTTGTCGATTTGGGTGGGAAACTCAGCCCGACAGAAATGTGATCGGATATCTCCCGCAATAGACCAAGGTCTTCTTCTCTCCCCAAACCATTCTCTATCCGACCGACAATCCGTTCAAGCCAAGTGGTTCCCTCCCGGCACGGAGTGCATTTGCCGCACGATCCACGAGCGAAAAACCGCAGGATTCTCTCAGTTGCCTTCACCACACAGGTTGTCTCGTCCATCACTATCACCCCGCTGGAGCCGAGCATCGACCCCGCTTCAGCAACCGAGAACGCCGAAACCTCTAGATCCAGATGCTTCGAAGGGACCAACCAGGGAGCAGAGACGCCACCGGGTATCCAGGCTTTGAGTTCACGACCTTCGGGGATTCCTCCAGCTAGTTCGAAAATAAGGTCCCGCCAAGTGAGCCCGTGAAAGACCTCGAAGTTCCCTGGGTTGTTCACATGTCCAGAGACAGAGAACAGGAATGTTCCCGGATCATCGGAGTGGCCAAGTCTCCGATACTCGTCAGGACCCAATTCGAGTATGTGAGGAAGGTTTGCGATTGTCTCGACGTTGTTGACAATCGTCGGCTGCATATAGAGACCCTGAAGCGCAGGGAAAGCCGGTGGCTTCAGCCGTGGCCCTCCTCGGCGCCCTTCAAGCGAGTTGATGAGAGCCGTTTCTTCCCCGCAGATGTATGCCCCGGCTCCGAGATGAACCGTAATGTCGAGGTCTTTCCGGGAACCAAAGATCCCCTGGCCGAGGAAACCAGCTTCATACGCCTCATCGACAGCCCGTTGAATCCGTCTTGCGGCCTTGGCATATTCGCCTCGAACATAGATGAAGGCGTGTTTCGCGCGGTTGGCGGAGGCGGCGATGATTGTCCCTTCGACAATCTGGTGTGGATCACGTTCAAGGAGCTGACGATCCTTGAAGCTTCCCGGTTCGGATTCATCGGCGTTCACAATCAAATAGGTGGGGTCGCCTTTCCCGAGAAGATCCCACTTCTCTCCTGTGGGGAACCCTGCGCCGCCTCGGCCGACGAGCCCCGATGTCTTTATCGCGTCGACTAGCCGAACTCGTGACATCCGGATCGCCTTCTTGGCCTGGGCGTAGCCCCCCGTCTTGACATACTTCTCAAGAGTGTTCGAATCGCGTGGGTGGTCGAGCATGCGCCGCGTCAGGAGTGGGCATTCAGTCGCGGTCATTCGGCACCTCCGGAAGAAGTCCCGTATGGACCAAAGGCCGGGAATGGGCCAATTGCTCCTTCCGGCTCCCGAACCCCCAAATCGAAGCTTGCCCGAGATCCGAACCATTCCTGGATATCGTCAGCCTTGATCTCCGACGGCCGAACCGCCCTCAAGTATTTGATGAGCTCACGAGCCCCAGCCGGAGTGATACCTTCGATCAACTCGTAATTCACCTGGACCGCCGGTGCGCCTCCACATGCCCCGAGACACTCGACCTCTTCAAGGGTGATGAACCCCTCCGGATCGGTCTCACCTACCGGAACCCCCGCTTCCTCTTCGAGTGCCTCCAAAACGCCGTCTCCTCCTCGCAACATGCAGGAGATGGAGGTGCAAACCGAGATCAGGTAACGGCCAGTGCGCTGAGTCTTGAACATTCCGTGAAAGGTGGCAACCGCTCTGACTTGGGCCGGAGTCAGTCCCGTCCATTCGGCGACTTCTTCTATCCCCGCGTCTGAGAGCCATTTATCCTCTCTCATCGCCAAATACATGAGAGGCATTACCGCCGAGCGTCGGTCGGGGTAGCGAGCGACGATTTCGCGGGCACGAGCCTGGGCTGGTTCCGACCACCGGCTCTTAGAGATTCGCAGAATTGGCAGCTTCACTGACCGGAGGATACAGGTCCATTCTGCGTTTTAGCCCTCCTCACGCAGTCAAAATCGAATACCGTTGAATCGTGACGCCAGCTCTTCTCCTGGGAATCGCAGCAATTGCCGTCGGATTGGCACTAGTTGGCGCGCCGCGAGCACCCGTTGTTCGGAGCGATGATGTCACAGAATTCGATGCCGGAGGGCTCACCCGATCAATTGCCGGGTCTGTTCTACCCGTGGGTTCGAAACCCCGGATTGTCTTGCGAGGTCCGGCGGTTATCCGCTCGGACCGAACCCTGGTCGAGTCCCTACTCAAGGACCTAATCGGTTACACCACAGGCGGAGACGCACCAGTGAAGATACTGATAGAGCTGATACCCGGGGCTGTTCGAATTCACATTGGGCACGAATCCGCCATTCACGTTGTCGCACCTTTTGCGGAGAAAGCGGAAGAGAAGGCTCGACTCCTTGGCGGGACATTGAAGACACTCGTCACTACTCCTAAAGGAATCCGATTCGTGTTGACTCTCCCCGAGTCTTGAGCCGACATCTTTCGGTACGCTTGGCACATGAAAATCGGGATCCATCTCCCCCAGGTCGAATATCAACCCACGTGGGAACAGCAGAGAAAGATCGCCGAGACCATCGAATCAGAGGGTTTCGATTCGATATGGCTGGCAGATCATCTCCTCTACAAGACCCCCGGCGGATACGAAGGTCCGTGGGAAACCTGGACTCAACTCGCCGCAGTGGCAGCAGTGACGAAACGCGTCGAGATCGGGACTCTGGTGGCTGCCTTGGGATTCCACAAACCGGCCGTCCTCGCCAAGATGGCCGCGACAGTCGACGAAATTTCTGGTGGGCGCTTCAT
>CAYTVW010000052.1:0-5769 GCA_964441865.1 uncultured Acidimicrobiaceae bacterium | reverse complement strand
AGCAGGCTGGAACCGTTTTGAGTTCGACTCGTTCGACATCCCCTTCGATCATCGATTTCTCCGTTTCTCGGAATCGTTCCAAATTATCCGTCGACTTCTCAAGGGCGAGACCGTTAACTTCGCAGGTGATTACAACACCGTGAGACAAGCCGTCTTGAAGCCTCCACCCCGCGGAGAAGGCCCCAGACTCCTTATCGGATCTAACGGAGAAAAGATGCTGGATCTCACAATCCCCCATGTGGACATGTGGAACACCTGGTGTTCGGCGTTCGAGAATGAGCCATCCAAAGTCACTGAAGCTTTGAGTATCCCTATTGAAGCCTGTCGAAGGGTTGGCCGCGACCCATCTACTTTGGAGAAGTCGGTGGTCGTGATCATCGAAGTCGGAGATGCCAACAAGAAGGTCTCGGACGACAAGCCGATTTCCGGCACACCCGCAGAGATCGCTTCGGCTTTCCGCGAACTTCAGGATGCCGGGGTTGACCACGTCCAGGTGGCCCTAACCCCGATTACCCCAGACGCTGTCTGTCGACTCGCTGAGGCCCTACACATATTTAGAGGCTGAACCAGTCGGGGATCACCGGTCTACGTCGCCCATCACCGGATCAAGCGACGCGATGGCCACGACCGCGTCCGGTAGGAGAGAACCGTCCATCATCAGCGGGAGCGCTTGAAGGTTGTAGAACGAGGGAGCGCGGGTATGCATTCTCCACGGTTTCGCTCCACCATCCGAGACCAGGTAGCACCCGAGTTCACCTCTCGGAGATTCGACTGCCACATAAGTCTCGCCCGCAGGAACCTTGAATCCTTCTGTGAAAAGCTTGAAATGATGGATCAAAGCCTCCATAGACTCGTCTATTCGAGCTCGAGGTGGTGGGGTGACCTTCCGGTCTCCGACCCTGAAATCGCCCTTAGGCATTAGGTCGAGTGTCTGTTCTGCAATCTTTAATGACTCGACGATTTCAGGGTCCGCACTCGGTGACGGTCGTAGGCGTCACCGTTCTCACCGGTTGGGACATTGAACTCGAATCGTTCTATCCCCGAGTACGGGAAAGCCTTCCTGAGGTCCCATTCCATCCCGGAAGCTCGCAAAGTGGGGCCCGATATAGAGTTGGCCAGACACTGTTCCGCCGATATCACACCAACGTTCTGGGTCCTCTTGATCCAGATCGGGTTGTTTTCCAGAAGATCCTCGTAGTCTCTGAGACGGACCCTTATGAGTTCAATGATTCGCTTGACGTCGGTTTTCCAGCCCGAAGGTAGATCGGCAGCGACACCTCCGGGTCGGATGTAATTGTGGTTCATTCTCAATCCGGTGGTCTTCTCGAAGAACTCGATGACCGCTTCCCGCTCCCGGAATCCATAGAGCATCATTGACAGGGAACCAATGTCCGAGGCGCTCGTGGCCAAGGAAACCAAATGCGAAGCCACGCGATTGAGCTCGGTCACCAGGATCCGGATGATCTTGGCCCGTTCGGGGACTTCAACACCAAGGAGTTTTTCCACCGCCAACGAATAGCAGAGCTCGTTGTGGAACGGCGATAGATAGTCCATCCGGGTTACGTTGGTCCCGCCGCTCGAAAACGTGAGGGCCTCCGCAGTCTTCTCCATGCCAGTGTGCAGATATCCGATGATCGGCTTGCTACTCCGGACGGCTTCTCCCTCGAGTTCCATTTGGAAACGCAGCACTCCGTGGGTCGAGGGGTGTTGGGGACCCATGTTGATGATCATCAGGTCTTCTCGGGAGGGTTCATCGAGTTCTGACAAGCTGTCGCTAGGCGCGACACCATTTGGGATTCCCTGTTCCACTTCTTCGAGATTTCGGCCTTCGAGATCGTTCATCATGTGGCCTTCGGTGCTTCCTTGAATTGGACTGGGACTGATCCGATCAGATAGTCCTTCCGAAGTGGATGCCCTTCCCAATCGTCCGGCATGAGAATCCGCGTCAAATCTGGATGGCCATCGAAAATGATCCCGAACATATCGAATACTTCGCGCTCCGCGAAGTTCGCTCCGGGCCAGATCCCTGTCACTGACGGGACTGATCCTCCGACTTCGACCGGAACAATGAGCCTTGCCCGCGATCGTTGTTGCACTGAGAGAAGGTTGTAGACGACCTCGAAACGGATTGAATGTCCCGGACCCCAGTCGACCGCTGTGATATCAACACAGACTTCGAAACCCCGGTCGGCCAAGCCAGAAGCAACCTTGATCAGGGAATCAACCGAGACGGTCGCGACTTCTTGCCCTGCGCTCTCGGATAATTCAACCCCTTTCAGTTTCGCAACAGCATCCGCAAAAGGAGATTCGCCATTACTCATGAAGAAGCCTTCCGGATCCCGCCGTGAATCTCGCCTTTCGTGATCCGATCCTGGAGGGTGAGGATTGCGTGAATCAGGCTTTGCGGTCCGGGAGGACACCCTGGGACGTAGATGTCGACTGGGACAATCTGGTCGACGCCTTGAATCACCGCGTAGTTGTTGAACATACCGCCCGTGGAGGCGCAAGCTCCCATTGCTATCACCCACTTGGGTTCTGGCATCTGGTCGTAGATTTGCCGAAGCACCGGAGCCATCTTCTGGCTGACGCGTCCCGCAACAATCATCAGGTCCGCTTGTCGCGGGGAAGCCCGGAAGATCTCCATTCCGAATCTGCCAAGGTCGTTGTGTGAGGCCGCGGTCGCCATCATCTCGATGGAGCAGCAAGCCAGACCGAAAGCGACCGGCCACATCGAGCGGGTCTGGGCCCAGCGGGCGGCCTTATCGATGGTGGTCGTGAGAATCCCCGGCGAGTTTGTCATCTCTCCCATCGGCTCCTCAATCAACCTTCGATCGGGAAGGTTCCTCTGCGAGAGTCTTAACGCTCCAGTCAAGGACTCCGCGTCTTATTGCATAGATGAGTGTCGACAAGACGAATCCAACGAAGATCCCGACAGCCGAGACCCCATACCATCCGAGTGAACCAAAGCCGACTGCCCAAACAAAAAGAAACACGATCGCAACCTGGAATATCACGAATAGCATCGCCACCATGTAGAAGTTGACCGGGAATCGATTCGGCAACTGGCTCCCAGTGAGCAGACCAGATTCGTAGGGGGATCCCTTCTCTGGGGTTGAGCGACGCGGCGCATACCGGCGGGAGAGTGTCATTGCCGTGGCGGTGAAAGCTGTCGCCAGAACGGCCATGACCACGATTGGGAGATAGGCACCGAGAGTCACCGTTCCGAGGATAGAGCCGCTGAGAGAGCTGAGCCAACGATGAGCGCATCCTTTCTCTCGAAATCGATGATTGGAATTATCACCCGGGTTCCCGCCCGGCACACACAAAGACCGAAGTAGAGTGCCATCGATTCGAAACAGGAGGATCAATGAACACTGGACGCGCATTCGGGGGGATTGTTTTGGTGGTGTTGGGAGCGATCCTCATCGCCGATAAGGCAGGGAACCTGAACGCTGGCGAGGTCCTCAAGGAGTGGTGGCCGTTGGCATTGGTGCTGGCCGCCTGTCTGATGGCCGCGACCAAACCACACGCCCTTGTTGGCCCTACTGTGTTGGGCTTGATTGGGTTGGCGCTTCTCAGTCGCACCACCGGTTTCAGCGACAACACTTGGTGGCGGTATGTGGGTCCTACCGCAATCGTCCTCCTCGGACTTTTGCTGCTTTTCGGCCACGGACGCGGACCTGCCGATATCGACGACCGGGTAAACACCTTCGTGGCTTTCGGTGGAAACTCCCTGGCTTCTCGATCCACTGCTTTTTCTGGCGGATCGATCGCCTCGCTTTTCGGCGGGACTGAACTAGATCTCCGACAGGCCCAACTCGCTCCCCAGGCGAGAATCGACGCCTTCACTGCGTTTGGTGCTATTGAGATCGTTGTCCCGGAGGGATGGCGGGTCCAAGTCAGAGGACTCCCCCTATTTGGTGGAATCGATAATGCGACCACTCGGGACGAGATTCTGGCTGATGCTCCCAGCTTGGATATCGGAGCTCTCGTTCTGTTTGGAGGCCTCGAAATCAAGCACTGAGGAGAACCGCCGGCCGACCCGGCAGCACTCCGGATAGGCAGGGACGGAAGAATGAGTTGCGGATCTATCCGGCTCGGTTCTTTCGTCCCTGTTGCAGATGGCCGCCTCTTTGCTCGTAGACCCCTTGCCGACGGGACAAGTACTCATTTCTACCGCTCTTCAGCGTTGTTTGTCCTATCCTTCACAAAGTGCAACAGACTCTCCCACCGGCGACAGTCGGGCGTCTCCCCCGTTACCTCCGCTTTTTAGAAACAGCGGAGTGTTCCACTGTCTCTTCTGAAGATATTGCTGCCGGGTCAGGGGTGAATGCGGCCCAAGTCCGGAAAGACCTCTCATACTTGGGGAACAATGGGACCCGAGGAGTCGGGTATCAGACTCAGACGCTCATCCGTCTTCTCCGACGGGTTCTCGGCCTCTCCAGCCTGATGAAGATTGCGATCGTGGGAACAGGGAATTTGGGTTCCGCCCTCGCTGGATACTCAGGTTTCGTGAACCGAGGTTTCCAGATCGTCGCCGCCTACGACGTTTCTGGAGGGAAAATCGGACGGAGTATTGGAGGACTTGAGATCAGACCGATCGATCGTCTCGAGTTAGATATCAAGGAGATGGGTGTCGATATTGTGGCCATTGTGACTCCTGCCGAGGCTTCCCAGGAGGTCGCCGACATGGCCGTGAGAGCTGGAGTCCGCGCTCTTCTCAACTTCGCTCCCGTGAGCCTGCATGTCGAGAAAGGTGTGACGGTCCGTCAGGTTGATCTGGCAACCGAATTCCAGATTCTCAGCTACCACTTAGCCAACCGGGGCTAAGCAGGCCCATTAGGGAACAAACCTGGATCCTATTGGCCAAATTCTACAAACCATGGGCAACCGGCAGCGGTCTCACGTCGCCATACATACCGAAACAAGAGTACGGATATCGCTCGGAGTCCAAGGCCTGTCTTCCAGGCCTTGGACTCCCACGCCTTATCGCTTCAACTCCTCTTTCATCCTCCGGCCAAGTAAACCAGGTAGCTTTCCATCATCGAAACATCGTCGATAGTGGCCCATCCAGAGACCATGGACGGGAAAAACCTCACCCGGAAAGACGTGCTTTCGGCGGGTGTGGTCACACTCCCCTGTTTGACAGCGTAAGTGGTGTTCAACTGACTTCCTGAAGCTATCCAAGGGCTCCCCACTGGGTCTCCGCCGAAGCTGAAGAAGTCCCCGATCAGATACCACGATCCGTGTCCGTCCTCAGAATCAAGCATTCCTTTGAGCTGGGCGCTAACCGACAACGAACTTCCGGGAACGACATCCATTTCCGGAGAGACGATCTCTCCCCTAAATAGGCTTCCTATCGCGAATCCCCAGCTCCCCGACCGAGGCGCTGAAGTCCCGTAGGTCCCTCTCCATGCGAGCATCTCGCCACTTCCTGGAAGTAAGCCTTTAGCCCACCCTCCGGTCTCGAATCCTCCGTTCCCGAGTAGGCTGTTTGACGTGCCAGCGACGGTGAACTCGAAATCGTCGACACCAACCCAACCGTTAAGCCCGGATATGTGCATCCCGATCTTCGCCCTTGTAGCTCCAGCGGGAGCAGTGACCCGTCCTCCCCTTCGAGTCCACTCAGCAGGAATCAGGCTCTGCCCGTCGACTTGTGTTGATCCAACAACAGCACCGGAGTCGTTGAGGAACTCAATTCCGAGAGACCACGCACCTTGCGAGGTATCCGGATCACTCTCTCCATGAATCCAAGCGTAAAGATCGTAT
>CAYTVW010000051.1:0-9771 GCA_964441865.1 uncultured Acidimicrobiaceae bacterium | reverse complement strand
TCCTATTCGGAATCAACGCCGCATATCTTTGGGACGTCGAAGGCTTCGACCGCAGCGGATTCTGTCAAACCCTGATCGACCCGTTTTCCGGGTACTACGGAAAAGAAAGAGATTCTTTCACCGGGCTTCGCGTCACCAAAGAGATGACCGAATCCAACCTTCGTCGAGTAGACGCTCCCCCAGATTCATACCGGATTCTTCAGGGATACTCCACCGACCCAGAAATCATGGCCCAAGCATCGGATAGGAAATACTCCCTGATCTTCATCGACGGCGACCACTCGTATGAAGGGGTGAAATTCGATTTCGACAACTACTCGCCCCTGTGTGAACAAGGCGGGATCATAATGATCGATGACTATGGTGCACCTGCCTGGCCTGGAGTGACTCAATTCGTCGATGAACTCCTAGCAAACCAGGACGGTTTCGAACATGTGGGCACCTGGTTGACTACGGCCCTGTTCCGAAGAATCTGATCGGAGCCTACGCAGGCTCCTTCCGTCCTAATCTCGCTAACGTCAAACAACCGCCAAGAACAGGTAGGCGATGATGAAAACAACCACTCGGGTATGGAACAAGATTTGGCCTACCGGTTCGGCGGCACTTATGGCCGGAGGGACAGGATGGGTCTTTGACGTGCCGCCCTCAACCATCGTCGCCCTCATGATCGCCGTCGCCGCTCTCGGACTGACTCTCACCTTCTCGATGGTTCAACTACGGCGACGACTATCAAACGTCGCAAACGCCTCAGAAACAGAAGCGCTCTACGCCACGGTAAAGCTCCTCGATTCCCTATTGGCCGATGAAACTCGGCGATCTCTAGAACCAACTCTCACTCCGTGGGCTTATCACGCCGCGCCTAATTCCAAGTCTGTTCTCCTCCTTCCCGGTGCCGATTATCACCTCGCGGAGATCATGCCGATCGCCGACGAGTTAGAGACCATGGGAATCCCCGTCCGAGTAGCCGTCGGTGAGCCACATTGGGCTCGCACCGGTCTTGGGCTCCGCTGGTATGAAAGGACCATCTACAACCTCCCCACTGAGGAACAGCTCGAAGCCGAGATAGGGTTAGTTCTGGCAATGAAAGACTGGGCCGGATACGGAACGATCATACGAGCCGCCACAGCCCTTGGAATCCCAACGTTCTCAAAAGTAGAGGGAGCCCAAGACTTCCTTGATACAGACACTGGCGAAAACCGCCTCCCCTATCGCCACGCTGACACTGCCCTTTGTCAGGGAGAAAACGACTACCAAGCCCTGGCTGACCATCCCCGGGTGATCGTCGGTAGCACCCGCCTAGAACGACTCTGGCGAGCGCCACACTTCCCGCCACTCAAACCTCTCGCAGCTATCAATTTGAACTTCACCTACGGCGTACAGAGCAGTGCCCGGAAAGAATGGCTCGACTCCGCCATTGAAGGCTGCCGGATGGCCGGACTTCCATACGTCCTAGCAATCCATCCTGCCGAACGACCTCCCCGGGCAGTCCAGCCCACTACAACAGTCTCGATCAGTCGAGTTCTCCCCCATTGCACAGCGTTGATCAGTCGATTCAGCACAGTCCCGTTCGAGGCTATGGCAAGGGGCGTAGGCTTCGTCTACCACAACCCACACGGCGAACGAGTACCTGTCTTCCAGTATCCCCAAGGAGCGTTTGCTATCACGACAACAGCTTCGGAACTCTCCCAAGGTCTGATCAAACTCCCCAATCGTGATTCGACCCCGGCTGTCGAGGCGTTCTTTCGCCAGCAGGTGGACATCCAAGACGACCCAAGTGAGGTCCGCTCCGCCCGTGTCATCTCATCAGCGATGATCTGAGGGATTCTTCTTGATTTCGACAAACGTCGACACCATGACAGCCCGGCCCTAGGGACCTGTCGATCCCCTTGTACAAGCCATAGCTGCCCGAGACCAACCTGGGTCAAATCGGTTACGGACTTATTAGGCCGCGGACGCGCTCAGCGATTCGCTCCGGGGTGAACCCAAACTCCTCGGCCAGTACCTCGGCTGGCGCAGAAACGCCGAAATGGTCAACCCCGATGCTCAACCCGCCTTCCCCCACTACTCGATCCCATCCGAATGTAGAACCAGCCTCAATCGAGACTCTCGGAATACCCAATCCGAGTACTTCATCACGGTACACCGAAGGTTGCTCGAAAAAGAGTTCCCAGCATGGCAAGCTCACAACCCTGGCCTCAATACCAGATTGGGCCAGAAGCTTCGCGGTCGAAAGAGCCAGTGAAACTTCGGAGCCCGTTGCAATGAGCACCACGTCACCGCCGTTCCGCACCACATATCCGCCCCGAGCCACGTTGGCGGGATCAACGTCCAAAACCGGAAGGTTCTGTCGGGTTAGTATCAACGCGACTGGGCCGTCCTCCCTGTTCAGCGCCACATTCCAGGCCCCAACGGTTTCGTTGGCATCAGCCGGACGGACCACCCACAGATTCGGCATCGAACGGAAAGAACCCAAGTGCTCTATCGGCTGATGGGTAGGACCGTCCTCACCCAAATAGAAGGAGTCGTGTGTCCAGACCCAGATTGACGGAACGCCCATGAGAGCGCCGATCCGCACAGCCGGACGCATGTAATCAGAAAAGACAAAGAAGGTGGATCCATAAGCCTTGAATCCACCATGGATCCCAAGTCCATTGACAATCGCCCCCATCGCATGCTCGCGAATCCCGAAGGCGATATCCCGAGCAGAAAGATCCTCAGACGAGAAGTATCGGCCTTTCTCAATCACGGTTTTAGTGGACTCAGCTAGATCCGCAGCACCACCAATCAACCCGGGAACTCTCTCGGCCATCTCAGCGAATAGCTTCCCGGAAGCCGATCGAGTGGCAATCTGATCCCCGACCGCAAAGCCTGGCCCTTGAATTCTCACTTCATCGGGAGAAAAGTGGGCCTTCCATTGGGTACTACGAGGTCCGTCCTTCGTCGCCTTCTCCCAGCGTTCTAGCCATTCCAGGCGTCGCGAACGTCCCCGTTCCATCGACTGAGAGAAGAACTCGCGCACGCTTTCCGGAATATGGAATTTCTCATCGGGTGGAAGCCCCAGAGCCTCTTTGGCTCCTCTCACCTCTTCGTCTCCCAGCGGAGCTCCGTGGGATTTCGAGGTCCCTGCCAGTTTTGGGGCGCCGTGAGCGATAACAGTCTTGCATCTAATCAGGCTCGGGCGGTCTTCTACAGAAAGTGCCTCGGAGATGGCCTCCGCGATGGCGTCTCGATCGTGACCATCAACCTCTTGAACGTGCCACCCCGCGGCTTGGAATCTCTTGGAAACATCCTCACCAAACGTTATCGAAGTCGGCCCATCAATCGAGATGGAGTTGTCATCGTAAAAGTATATGAGGCGCCCCAAATGGAGATGCCCGGCGATTGAAGCAGCCTCATAGCTGAGACCTTCCATCAGATCACCATCGGAAACAAATCCGAATGTGCGGTGATTCACCAGTTCTTCGCCAAAACGAGAGCGAAGATTGGCCTCAGCAATGGCCATCCCCACGCCAGTTGCGAATCCCTGACCCAACGGCCCGGTGGTCATCTCGATGCCCAAATCGTGGCTGATCTCCGGGTGTCCGGCCGCAGGAGAACCCCACTGCCTGAAAGCCTTCAGATCATCGAGACTCATCGGAAAGCCGCAGAGGTGAAGGAGAGAGTACAGGAGCATCGAGCCGTGCCCGTTTGAAAGCACAAAACGATCTCTGTCCGGCCAATCGGTTACGTCAGGGTCGACTCTTAAGAAACGCGACCAGAGAGTCACCGCGATGTCAGCCATCCCCATGGGCATCCCGGGATGCCCACTGTTGGCATCCTGGACAGCATCCATCGCCAAACCCTTGATGGTGTTAACGGCAAGTTGTTCGGTATCCATGAACGGGCGGGAGAATACACCTTCTCGGAGATTGGGACGAAAGCGCCCGAAGCCTCATACAGCCCACCTATCCAAAGGATCACTCCTGCTCAAGCCGATCCGATTCGAATCAACTCAAAGCCGATTCCCGCAGCAATGGGGCTTCTTTGTCTTTCATCGAAAGCTTCGATTCATCTACTTCGATCGGCCATTCAATCCCCAACTCCGGATCATCGAAGCGGATAGCCCGATCATCTTCCCCCGAATAGAACGCAGTTGCTTTATACGCGACCTCGGCCTCGTCGGAAAGAGTCACGAAACCGTGAGCGAATCCCGGCGGAATCCAGAGTTGGCGCCTGTTGGCGG
Organism: uncultured Acidimicrobiaceae bacterium; assembly: GCA_964441865.1. Taxonomy (GTDB): domain Bacteria; phylum Actinomycetota; class Acidimicrobiia; order Spongiisociales; family ZC4RG35; genus CAYTVW01. The sequence goes on along the minus strand of CAYTVW010000051.1, from coordinate 5,549 downwards.
CCGAGAGTTCTACACCAAACCACCGCCGGAACCTCGGACTCGATCGACGTATATCGACCGCGACATCCCAGATCTTCCCCGCGATGCACCGCACCAGTTTCCCCTGAGGGTTCGGAGTCTGATAATGGAGCCCCCGCAACACGCCCTGAACCGACTTCGAATGATTGTCTTGAACAAAACGGACGGAAGAATCGACCTTCTCAGCGAAGAGTCGCTCGTTCCACGATTCGTAGAACCATCCCCGATCGTCTTCGAACACCACCGGTTCAAGCACCTTTACTTCGGGGATCTCAGTATCGAAAACTCGCATCGCCTTCTGGATTCGTCGCTGGATCAGATACTCTATCGCCTTGAAACTCGATAACGGGGCAGCATGGGTCGCAAATACCTGATAACCGGCGGTGCAGGATTCATCGGATCGAACTTCATCCGGATGATTCTCAACACCGAACCCGAGGCTACCGTCACCAATCTCGACGCTCTCACCTACGCGGGAGTACGAGCAACCGTCGACGAACTCGATATCGATCCCCGCCATCGGTTTGTTCGTGGCGACATCCGCGACCGAGCGTTGGTCGAGAAGGTCATCCCTGGACACGACGTAATCGTCCATTTCGCCGCAGAATCCCATGTCGACAATTCGATAACTGACCCGCGCTCTTTCCTAGAAACCAATGTGGTCGGGACAGGAGTCCTTCTCGATGTCGCCCGTGACTCCGAGATCTCGAAGTTCGTCCACGTCTCTACCGATGAGGTCTACGGCTCGATTCCCGAGGGATCTGCGCAAGAGACCGATTCTCTTAATCCCTCCTCGCCATACTCGGCATCGAAAGCCGGGTCGGATCTTCTCGTTCTCGCCCACCACCACACTTTCGGGACCCCCGTCCTAGTGACCCGGTGTACCAACAATTACGGCCCATATCAGTTCCCGGAGAAAATCATCCCCCTCTTCGTAACCAATCTTCTCGACGGCCTCAAAGTCCCGCTATACGGCGACGGATCGAATCAGAGAGACTGGATCCATGTAACCGATCATTGTTCTGCTCTTCGTCTTCTCATCGAAGACGGGATTCCTGGCGAGGTATACAACATCGGCGCCGACTCCCAAGTCTCAAACCTCGATCTAACTCGAATGATCCTCTCCGCGGTCGGAGCCACCGACGACATGGTTGAGCCCACCGAGGACCGCCTCGGGCACGATTTCCGTTATGCCGTCGACTCGTCCAAGATTCGTAGCATGGGATGGCAACCGCAGTCGACTTTCGAGAATCGTTTAGGCGAGACGATCTCTTGGTATAGAGAACGTCGGGACTGGTGGGAGCCCCTAAAAGGATGAAAGACACGGTAGTCCTCGGGTCCAACGGTCAGCTCGGTTCTGCATTCCGGTCTGAGATTGATGCCGTCGGTCTCGACGTACCCGATGTGGACTTCTTGGACATCCCCAGATTGATCTCGACCCTCGACGAAATCCGACCCCGAACTCTGATCAACTGCGCCGCCTATACCTCTGTTGACGCAGCCGAGTCCGACGCCGACAAGGCCGACGCCATCAACCATATGGCAGTCGGCGCCCTCGCCGAGTACTGCTCAGCCAATGGGATCCGTTTCGTCTCCTACTCCACCGATTACGTCTTCGACGGGACCAAGACCGGCCCCTATCTCGAATCGGATCCGGTGAACCCTCAGAATGTCTACGGTAAGACCAAGGCCGCGGGGGAAAGTGCTTGCCTGGCAGCGAACCCCGATTCTCTCCTGGTCCGAACCTCCTGGCTGATCTCGTCAACCCACCCCAACTTCGTTAAGACAATGCTCGGTTTGGGCTCCAAGGGGACTCGCCTCAAGGTAGTCAACGACCAAAGGGGCCAGGCGACCGTCGCTTCCGATCTAGCAGCCGCCACCATTCGAGCACTCGACCAAGAGTTCTCGGGGATACTCCATCTCTCGAACCCGGGCCCACTCACCTGGTTTCAACTCGCGAAAATGGCTTTCGAACTCGCCGGACTCGACTCGACTGTTCTGACTCCTTGCACCACCGAAGAGTTCCCGAGGCCTGCTCCCAGACCGGCGAATTCCGTGCTCGGTTCAGAGAGAATCACCCATGACCACCCCGTCGCTCTACCACCAATCAAAGATTCGCTCCCTCGGGTGGTGGGAGGGCTGATCGGTCACTGACCGTCTCAGCGGTTGTTCAACAAGCCCAACAGATAGTCTCCATAGGCCGATTTGCACAAGGGTGCCGCCAGCTTCTCAAGATCGTCATCCCCGATGTATCCCCGTCTCCATGCGATCTCCTCCGGACAGGCGATCTGCATCCCTTGTCTTGACTGGACCGTGTGGACGAACTCACCCGCCTGAAGCAACGATTCATGGGTACCCATATCGATCCAGGCTGTCCCTCGGCCCATCACCCCGACGGCCAACTCACCCCGCTCAAGGTAGTCCTGGTTCACATCCGTAATCTCCAGCTCGCCACGAGCACTTGGTTTCAATGACTGTGCGATGGACACCACCCGGTTGTCATAGAAGTAGAGACCGGTGACTGCGAAACGAGATTTTGGTTCCTTTGGCTTCTCTTCGATAGAGAGCGCTCGCCCGATTTCGTCGAATTCGATAACACCGTATCGCTCTGGGTCTTTCACCCGATAAGCGAAAATCAAAGCTCCGCTTGTGAGCAGAGACGCGGCCTCGACCTGCTGACCGAGTCCTTGGCCAAAGAAGAAGTTGTCTCCCAGCACCAAGCTCACCGGGCTCCGTCCGATGAATGATTTCCCGATCAAGAAGGCCTCCGCAAGGCCTTTGGGTTTCGGTTGTTTGGCGTATTCAAAAGAGAGCCCCCATTGAGAACCGTCGCCGAGCACTTCGGCGAATCGAGGGAGGTCCTGTGGAGTGCTAATCACGAGGATTTCGCGGATTCCTGCAAGGAGAAGCATCGACAATGGGTAATACACCATTGGCTTGTCGTAGATGGGGAGAAGCTGCTTGGACACGCCTTTGGTTATTGGATACAGCCGCGTCCCTGTCCCACCGGCCAGGATGATTCCCTTCATTTCTCCTCCAATCCCACTGCGGTCGAACGACTGAGAGCTTCCTCCGCCGCGGAAGCGCCCTCCTTGGCGTGATAGCTTGATCTCACCAGCGGACCTGACTCTACGTGAGGTATACCGATTTTCTCGCCAAACACTTTGTATTCCGCGAATTCGTTTGGGTCGACGTATCTGTGAATCGGGCGGTGACGAGACGTGGGTCGGAGGTATTGGCCGATAGTGACAATATCGATTCCCACCGCACGAAGATCAGCGAGTGCTCCCAATACTTCCTCTCTGGTTTCGCCCATTCCGACAATGATCCCGGATTTGGTTAGTCCCTCCGGACTAAGCCACTTGGCCCGGGCGAGAAGTGCCAATGAACGACCGTAATTCGCAAGCGTCCGTATCTCCCTTTGAAGGCGGAGTACGGTTTCGGTGTTGTGGTTGAGGACCTCGGGCCGAGCGGACATCACAGTCTCCAAAGCTTCTCTATCACCCTTGAAATCTGGGATTAGAACCTCAATAGCCGTCATCGGCGACTTCTCTCGACACCTTCGAATCGTCTCAGCGAAGGCCGCGGATCCGCCATCGGGGAGATCGTCGCGGTCGACAGAGGTGATCACCGCGTGTCGGAGATTCATCGACGCCACCGCGTCTGCGGCCCGTTCGGGCTCAGAGGGGTCATATTCGGATGGCTTCCCAGTGGCCACGTTACAGAACGAACACGCTCGGGTGCAGGTGTCACCGAGGATCATGAGAGTTGCCGTCCCTGATTTCCAGCACTCGAAGATGTTCGGACATCGAGCCTCTTCACAGACGGTGTGGAGTGCTAGATCCCGCATGAGTCTCTTGACGCCCAGGTATTGGGAGTCCATGCGGGCAGTGACCCGCATCCATTCCGGTCTTTCGGGTTCTCCCGGGAGTCTGCGGAATACCGACGCTTCCCCCGATTGAGCATCGGGAGAAAACGCCCCCGCTGCGACCATCCGATCGACCTCAAACTCGCTTTCCCTCCCCTGCCTCCGAGTGAATGCCCCCAACTGAATCTCAGGATCCGCGTACCCGAACGTCTCGACGAAATTCGGAATCAGGACTTCGACCGCCTCCTCTATCGAGACACGCTCGTCAGTCAGTTCTTGGAGGGATGTAGTCGAGCGATCAGGAATCCCGCACGGAACCATCTTCTCGAAAAACGCCATGTCCGGCGACAGGTTCAGAGAGAACCCATGGAGTGTGACGTGCCTCGATACTCTCACCCCAATAGCCGCGACTTTTCCCTTTTCCGTCCAGACACCCGTTAGCCCAGGTTCTCGCCAGCTCTCGACACCGAAATCTGAGAGAGTCCTGATGAGGACCTCCTCCAGATCTCGCACATAGGGAACGACCCTCTTCTGATCAGGGATGGTTACGAGCGGATATCCGACTAGTTGGCCCGGGCCGTGGTATGTGATGTCTCCGCCCCTGTCAACCCGGTGGACCCTCACCCCCATTTCAGCCAATTCGGTTTCGGCAACCAGAAGGTTGGAGTCCTTCCCGTTTCTCCCAATGGTGAATACGTGGGGATGCTCGACCAGGATCAAGTAGTCGTCAAGCGTCCGACCAACGACCTTCCCCTCGTGGATTCCCCGTTGCAGATCCCAGGATTCCTCATACGGGAGTCTCCCCAACCATCTGACTCTGAGGAGTCGTTGGTTCATTTGACCCTTGTCCCCGATTTGAGGCTCACGACAACTCCTGCTCCCAGTCCCAGGTCTCGAGGTTCTGTTTGATCCTCTGCAAGAACATCACCGCAGTAGAACCGTCGAACGCCCGATGATCCCAGGTTAGGCTCACATACCCAATATGCCGGATCGCGATCACGTCTTCACCGTCGGTTCCTTGGACAACTGTGGGACGTTTCGTGACGGTGTCGATAGCCAGAATCCCAGTATTGGGAACGTTGATGATCGGTGCAGTCATAAACGACCCAAACGGCCCCAGATTGGTTATCGAGAATGTCGAACCCACTACATCGTCAGGACCCAGATTTCCTTCCGCGGCTTTCTCCGCCAGTTTCCTAATCCCTCTGGCAAGACCGACAAGGCGGAGCGAGTCGGCGTTGCGAACTGTCGCTACCACCAAGCCTTTCTGATCTAGATCGATAGCAATCCCCAGATTCACAACCTTGTGGAACACCGCCTTCTTCTCTTCCAGGTAGTAGGAGGAGTTGACGAGCGGAAAATCATGCAGGGCGTCCACCGTTGCCCTGGCAACGAAAGGAAGATAGGTGAGAGAGAACCCTTCTTTCGATCGAAATTCTTCTTTGTGGCGTCTCCTGACTCGCTCCACCCTCTCGAAATCCACTTCCATGGTGCTCCAGACGTGCGCGGCGGTCTGCTTCGCCTTCGTCATGTTCTCGCCAATCCGTAGGCGGAGACGATCAAGCGGCACTTCCTCTGAAGCTTCGGTCACTTTGGTGGGTGGAGGTGGTGAGACTGACGCGGCGCCTGGGACCTCTGCCCTGTCGCTTTCCTTTTCGCGCCC
>CAYTVW010000050.1:0-9799 GCA_964441865.1 uncultured Acidimicrobiaceae bacterium | reverse complement strand
TCCTGGGATCGGAAGGAAGTCAGCCCAGAGAATCGCGTTTCACCTGATGAGTATTGATGGGACCGATGCTCGGCGTCTCGGTCAGTCGATTCTCGACATGCGCGATCAACTCCGATATTGCCGCCGGTGTTTCAACATCACGGCGGGAGACGAATGCGCGATCTGTCGGGATCTTCGCCGCGAAGAGGGGATTGTCTGTGTTGTCGAACGTCCTCAAGACATTGAGGTATTGGAGAGGACACGAGAATTCCGGGGGCGCTACCACGTTTTGGGTGGAGCGCTCTCTCCCATCGCTGGAATTGGCCCGAATCAGCTGAGGATCCCTGAGTTGAAGAAACGGGTTGAAGCCGAATCTATCAGCGAGCTGATTGTCGCGGTTAACCCAACGATGGAGGGTGACACGACAGCGATGTATCTGGCTGAGGCCTTCAAACCGATGGGTGTGAAGGTGACGCGATTGGCCTCTGGGCTTCCCGTTGGAGGGGATCTGGACTACGCGGACGAGATAACTCTAGGGCGGGCTCTTACCGGCAGGTTGGAACTGTGAAACCAATTATCCGCCATGTGGTTTGGGACTGGAATGGCACGCTCTTCGACGATCTACACATTGTCTTGGAAGCCGTGAACAGAGGACTCGACTCGGTTGGGGCTTCACCTATAGGACTTTCGGAGTATCGGGACTACTACACGCGGCCCGTCCGGGTGTTCTATGACCGAGTCTTCGGTCGAGAGCTGAACGACATGGAGTGGCGCCAATTAGATGAACGCTTCCACGAGTCCTATCTGAAGCTCCTGAACCATGCCCGACTCGCATCGGACGCGCTGGATGCGCTGGAGGTAGTGCGGGGGAAGGGGATCACTCAATCTCTGCTCTCGATGTTTCCGCACGAACACTTGGTTCCTCTGGTCGAACAGATGGGTTTGGACTTCTATTTCCAGCGTATAGATGGTTTGGATGGGATTGAAGGTCAACCTGGCGACGCTAAGTCGGAGTATCTGGCGGTCCACCTCGAGGCGATCATCGGGAGAGAGGATCCCACTCGGGTACTCCTTGTCGGAGATACGCCCGACGATGCTTTGGCGGCCCGAGAAGTAGGGACCCAGTGCGTGTTGGTCGACAACGGGTCGCAACACCGCGGGGACCTGGAACGAGAGGGAGTCCCAGTGGTGGATTGTCTCCTGTCGGCGGTGCTGAGAAGCTGATCTATAGGTAGGCGTCGAGGGTTGCCTCGACTTCTGGGATGTAGAAGCCAGTGATCTCGGTTATCCACTTTTCTGGGACTCGAAGCTCTGCGGCGTGGCTCAAAGCTTCAACTCTGGCCTTTTCCGAGGGGGAACCTTCAGGGAGCGTTCCCCACAAAAACGACACGAGTCGGCGAACGGCTGTGATAACTCTGAAGACCTCCACATCGGGCTGTGGGGTTCCGTTGGCGAATGCGGTTGCCAGTTCAGGTGAATAGATCTCGGCGAGAAGATGGGTCCAGGTTGTGTCGAGTCGGGGATCGGTAATCCTGAACGAAGTCCAGTCAATTACCCACGGCTCTCCTTCCTGGTCGAGGAGGATATTCCCCGGATGCAGGTCCATATGACAGGGCGTGAGTTGTGGTTTGACGTGGCGGAGTCTTGTGTAGACCCATTTCAGGACATCGGCAAAGCCCGGGAATTGTTCTGCCACTCGTCGACCAGCGTCGTGGACCCAGGCGTATGGGTCTGACGGGATGTCGTCGAAAGCGATGGTGGGGATGCTGTGTAACTCATCTAGGAGAGAATGCATCTCGGCGGCGATCTTCGAGGGTTTCCATCCAGCTTCCCAGAGATCTCCTCCGGGTAGATGATCCATAACCAGGAACGGGCCGCCAACGAAGGTGGGATCGGGTTCGAAGTGGAAGACAAGGGCAGCCGGGTATCCAGCCAGTTCGAGCTCTCTCATGGTCACGGCTTCGAAAGCTGCACGATCCGGGCTGATCGAATCGTTGTAGATCCGAATGGCTATCGGTCCGTTCTCGGTTTCGCAACTCCAGATGTCTGCTTCCCATCCGGACACAACAAAAACCGGTTCGCCAGACGGGCGAAGGCCGATTTGTTTCAGAGCATCGAATATCTTGGATGAGGAGAGCTTCATCCGTTCCTTTCTCTTCAGTCGAGCCTATCCAACCTTGGTTTGCTATGCGCCGGGAACCAGATGATTGGGTGAATTCTGGTCAATCGTCCTTGTCAGGGACCGGGTTGTAGGGCCGGTGGTTGTGGAGTCTTCTTGGTATATGCCGGGGGTCGAGCATGGATGAGTGGTCGCCGGGTTTCAGCCACTCCACAGTTGAGTCCGGTGCTCCATCGATCATCGAAACATAGGGTTTGATGTCCAACACGGGGCTTCCGTCGAGTGCGTCTAGCCCTCGGACTCTCAATTTGTTTCCGGTCCTGTCGAGGAGGCGAACCACGCAGAAGGAGATGGGGTTGGGCCGGGAGGGGGATCGACAGGCGAAGACTCCTTTCGGATCCGGTCCCCATGGGGTGACCGTTCGGAGAGTGTCTCGGGAAGCTAGATGTGCCCAGTAGAGGATGATCAGATGGGTGGATTGTTCGCTTGCTTCCAGAGCGGGAGCAAAGGGCTCGAAGACTTCGATAGTCGACTCGGTTTCCGAATGGGCTCCTTGACGGGGGGCATCTTCCGCGTTGGCGTATGGAGAATGAACGACTCCAATAGTTGTGAGCTGAATCGGTTCTGAAGGTCTTGCAGATGAGTCCATGAAGAATTCGTCGGTCAATCGGGGATTGTGGGAGATCCCGACGTTAGCTCCTCTGAGTCTTTCTCTGAGATTGGCCTCCACTTCTTTTTCCCAGATGGCAACGAAACGAAATGGAAGGAGTCGAAGCATCGCGGTCCCGTTCCACCTTTTTCACTCACTCCAGTCGACTTGGCTGATCGGGATCCCAACCGAGACGGCGTAAGACTCTGCTTCAGCCCGGGCGGCTTTGTCTCCCTTGACGTAACAAAAGACCCGATTCTCAAGGATCAAGAACACATGAGTGGTGGTCGAGAAGTTGGCGTACCACTCGGGCCTAATGACGAGACTCAGGCTCTTAGCGAGCTCTTCGGCTTCCTCTTCATCTGCTTCGAAGGTGAGGGCGGTCCACCGTTCGGGTTGGCCTTTTTCGGTGTTTTCTACATCCCAAGTCTCGGTTTTCGAGATCTTGAGAGAACTCAAGATGCTCTGGTTCTTCAAGCTCTCCGCGATTAGGAGTCCGGTGAGGTGTGCCAAAGGGGGGTTCTCTTTCGTGTCGACATTTCGGACATGGCTGTTTTCGAAATCTAGCTTGAACGGAATTCCGAGTGTCGAGTATGAGGGGATGGCTGTGACCCCCGGCACCGAATTCGCAAGATACCAAGGTTTTGTGGCTGTTGTTTTGACTAGATGGAAACCCGTGGATTCGGACGCGCTAGGGTTTTGGTGTGAACGATCGCCGGATTTCGATCAAGGGAGGCGCTGACGCTGTTCAGGCGGCAGCCGTGGTCGCTGTTGTGAACCAGGTGTTGGATGAGGAGGCGGGAGAGCGTTCTGTCGGTCCGGTCCGTCCCCTACCACCCGCTTGGATTCGAATTGGGATGTCCCAGCCGTTTGGCCGCTTCAATCAGGTCGTGACGCCAGATGGGGACCATCAACTCCCGACGTGACGGGTTGAAGAATGGCTAGATTGGGCTCTCCCAAAACGCTTATTGAGGAGAGTCATGGCCAGTACACCGTCGACTAACGCCCCGTTTGGCACAGTCTTCGCGGAGTCGATGGCTGTAGTCACATGGAAGGAGGGGTCTTGGGCCTCTCCGAGTTTCGGTCCCTTGCAGCCACTCTCGATGCATCCCGGGACTCACGTCTTTCATTACGCCTCAGAGTGTTTTGAAGGGATGAAGGCGCACAAGGGTGTCGACGGGAAGGTCCGGATCTTCCGGGCCGATGGTCATGTTGCCCGAATGCAGAAATCGGCCGAGTTGATCAATCTTCCGATTCCTCCGACAGAGATGCTGTTGGAGATGATCTTGGGGGTCGTCTCGCGGAATCTTTCCCAGGTTCCGGACTCTCCAGGTTCCCTCTATGTCCGTCCGACGTTGATCGGGACCGATGAGAACATCGGTGCGGCCGCCGTCCCGGTGAAGAGCGCCATGCTGTTTGTGATAGCTTCGCCGGTCGGTGACTACTTCGCTGGCGGCATCAGGCCTTTGAAGCTATTGGTCGAGACGGTGACGCCTCGGACGACTCCGCAGTTCGGAGTTGTGAAGGCCGGTGCCAACTACGTCCAAGCATTGGGCCCGACAATGGTTGCCAAGCGAGAGTACGGGATGGATCAGGTCCTGTTTGCTCCGGACGGTCAAGTCCAAGAAACCGGTGCAGCCAACTTCTTGATGCTCAATCCCGAGAAGCTGATAACACCCGCCCTTACACCGGGATTCCTCCACGGAATCACTCGGTCTTCGATTCTTCAGCTCGCCTCGGATCTGGGATACGAGGCGATTGAGAAGTCTCTCATGATCGACGAAGTCATTGATTGGGCGGGCCACCAGGATTCCGAGGCGGCCTTGTCAGGGACAGCCGCGGTTCTCTCAGCGGTCGGGCATCTCCTTTACCAGGGTGAGGACATCGTGGTGGGTTCAGGTGAGGTCGGGTCTCACACCATGAGACTGCGAGATTCGCTTACGGCGATCCAACTCGGGAAATCCGAAGACCGACATGGATGGACTCGGGTAGTCGAATAGGTCTCACTCTTCGGGAGCGATTGGGAGTTCCGGTCTGTCTCTTCCGAAAGAGAAGACCCGGCTGATGAACTCCGTGACTTCATCAAGTTTGAGGATGTTGGCGGCAACGATGTAGGCAGCCGCGCCTGCAAAGCCTCCGGCCACCGTTGCTCCCATCCCTTCTCCAAGCCAGTAGGAGAACCAAATCGCTGCGTAAGCAGCGAGGCCTGCCGCTATGGCGACTCTGAGCACATAGAACGCCATCTGGGCTCCGCTCCCCTTAGACGCGAGAACGTGCCAGGAGATCGCCACCAGGGCCGTGTAGAAGGCAATTCCGACGGTGGATCCTATGGCTACGCCGATGGCGTCCCAGCGATGAACCATCCAGAGCATTGCCGGGACGACCCCACACGTCACGGCGGTGCCGATTATCACCGGGATCCACATTCGTCTCAACGCGTAGAAGGCTCGCGTATAGACCTGGTGGGCTGCCCAGAAGGGAATCGAGATAGCGAAAACGGCGAGGAGTTCTCCAACAAACTCGGTGTCTTCGGATCGGAAGTTTCCGTATTGGTATGCGATTCTGACTAGCGTAGGAGCCATTGAGGCGACGAGTCCGGCGGCGAGCGCTCCTACGGCGATGGCCGCCCGGGCGGATCGGACGACAGTCTTGTGGAGCTCCGGGTACTGTCTTCGTGCCACCAGACCTGCGAGGAATGGGTAGGCGGCGACACCGGCGGCTTGGGCAATGACACCGACCGGAAGCATGTTCAGTTGACGTGCCCACGCCAAACCTGCTTCGGCTCCTTCACTCCCAAACTGTCCGATAACTCGGGGCCATTGTTCGTCGAGTGCAACGACTGTTTGACCGATCATCAAGGGGATCGCCATCTTGAAGTATTCGGGGATTGCCGGATGGTGGATCGAGAAGACGGTCGATAGTCGTATCCCCGTCCGGTTAGCTCCCCACCATTGGACGGCGAAGTTCCCGATGAAGGCGCCGAATAGGCCGCCCCACAAGAACGCTTCCGGCGAAGGCTTGTCGATTACGGCGCCGATTGCGCCGCCGACGATTATTCCAAGGTTGTAGATCAACGGAGCCAACGTCGGGATCAGGAACCGCCGATTCGCATACTGAGCTGCCATGAAAAGGGTTCCGGCGGCGAAGAAAATCTGGGAAATGAAAGTGATCCGCATCATCGAAGTGAGACGGACCAGTTCTTCGGCTGATTTGGCCGAGAAGACAGCTTCGGTGATCGGCTGGGCTGCCAGAAAAGCAATGGCGGTCAGAAAGACCATGAGTCGGATTACGACGTGAAATATGGAGTTGAATGCGGAGGCTGCCGCTTCGGTGCCTTCGGTTTCTAGACGATCAGCGAGGATGGGGACAAGGGTGATAGAGAGATACCCGCCAGCCATCAGGAATAAGAGATAGTCGGGGATAGTGAAGGCATCGACGTAGAGGCTTGACTCTGGTCCGATCCCGAGCTGCGCTCCAATTACCACAGATCTGAGGTAGCCGAGCAATCGGGAAGCGAGGATCCCCCCGGAAACCACTAGTGCAGCTCTCCCGACGGTCTTGGATCCACTCATCGGGAGGGTCCTTGGTGGGAAGCTAATAGCTCGAAGTAGACCTCATCTGGGACTTCGATTCCGACAACACCTAATCCGAGGCGGTTGTTGGGCTTGTAGTCCCCGTGGAAATCGGAGCCTCCAGAGGGAATCAGACCGAATTCACGAGCCATTCTGACCATTCGTTCTCGGGTTGGACGATCATAGGTCGCGTAGTGGCATTCCAGCCCAACCAACCCGGCACCTACAAGCCATTTGTAGAAGCGCGAGTATTCCTCGGCGTTGTCCAATCTCACGGTGTGAGGATGGCATAGGATGGGGAGAGCGTGTGATTCGAGGGTCAATCGAATGGCTTCTTCCGGTTCAAGCTCTTTCCGTTCGACATAAGTTGGACTGTTCTTCGACAAGAATCTCTCGAACGCTTCCTCCGGCGACTCGACTTGCCTGTTCTTGACTAGGACCGCCGCAATATGAGGCCGCCCGACCATCCCGGTGCCTGCTTCTGCTTTCACTTCTTCAAAGGTTATTTTGACTCCCGATTCTTGGAGGCGTTCGACGATCCGTTGATTCCGAAGATTTCGGGATTCCTGTATTTCGTCAAGCCGATCCTGAAGCGGTCCAGGACCGGGTTCGAGCCACAAGGCGAGCATATGCATCTCTCCGCGATCCCAATGAAGGCTCATCTCGACTCCGGGGATGAGGGTGATCCCCAGTTCTTGAGCGGTCGCTCTTGCCTCTGGGATTCCTTCGAGGGTGTCGTGGTCGGTTAGGGCGATCGCTTTTAGTCCGATGTCGGCGGCCATCCGCATCAAATGGGCGGGCGATACGGAACCGTCAGAAGCTGTTGAGTGGGTGTGTAAGTCAACCGCCATTAGGAAAGGGTACCCCGACGAGGATGGCCTTCTGGAGGCAACAGTCTCAGCTGGACCTAGAAGGCGTCTCGAAGACGGGACGAGGCGGCAATCAGCATGTCTCCCGGATTGACTCCTGTTGCGTCCGCGATTGGGTCGCATTTGGCCATGAGAAGAAAATACAGACCGGGTCGACGTTCTCGGATTAATCCTTCCAGGTTGCCTTGTCCTTTGGCGATCACGAGATCTGCTTCCTCATAGGCCGTGCGAAGCTCGTCTGAGCATTCTTCGAGGATCGTGGAAGGGGCGTCGTAGCCATTTCCGATGACTCGGCAAGTTTTATCCAGGCCGACCTCCGCTGCGTCTTCAAGGGTTACATCGTTAATAACCGGGAATCCCCTGACAGCGACAGTGACTTTTTCCCGATCCAGTGATTCGATCAGGAGGCGGTCAAGGACGATCTCACCTGCGTTGTCGGCTAAGTAGAGGATCGATTTTGCAGAGGCGGCGTCCGCCAAGAGCTGGTCGGAGTCATCTACTACAGGGAGGGTTTCCAGAAAAGACCGGACTTGTGTGAGGAGATCGTCGGAGACTATGTGCGCTCCGTAGTCGATCACATTCCCGAGAACGGCTAACCGAAGGGCCATTTTCGCCGGGTTTGGACTCTCTCGGACTATCGATTCCCAGGTTTCGTAATGATCGAGAAGTAGCCGGTTCGCCTCGTGTTTCTCGTCCCTGTACAAATCGTCGATTCCCAAAGCTTTTCGAGCGAGCCGATGGATCTCAGTTGCCACAACAGGATTGGGCGTTTTCGGATTGTCAGCGAGAAGTCGAAGTGCGTTGTTGACGAATTGATCGGCGATCTCAGGTTCAGGCCTGAACTTCTTGATCAGCGATTCGACCGTGCGGAGATGGCAGAAGACGCATTGCGTCTGCATCAATGGTCGCAACTGTTCCCCTTCAGATCTAGATCTCCTTTGATGAAGGCGCCAACGATTGTCTCTACCGGCAAGGAGGGAGCTCCCGGACACACGCGGACTCCGTTTGCTTCGAAAAGAGCAATTGCTTGGCTCCCAATCCCCCCCACAATCACATCAGTCACTTCGAGATCGGCAAGAAGAGTGGGCAAAACCCCTGGCTCATGAGCGGGAGCTGAGATAACCCGAGTGGAGGCAACTTCTCCGTTCTCGATATCGACAATGGTGAATTCGGGCGCGTGGCCGAAGTGAGGAGTCAAGACTCCATTCTCTGTCGGGATTGCGATTTTCGAATTCATGATCAAGGTTCTGGCCTTTCCGATCGGGGCGGGGTCTCGAGGGATCAGAATCCCCGGTCTCCAGCGCGGAAGGTATTCCGGGTTTACCAAAACATAGACTGTCCCATTCGGGGGTTCCCAATCCAGGAGAGAACGGCTAGCCCAAAACTTGGACCCGGCCAGGAAACCGGGCGCTGCAAAACCGGGTATCGAACGGTTGGTTCTCCGAGAACCGGTCTTCAGGAATCGGTGCCTGGTTCGACAATCGTGATCCCTTCGATAAACGCGCTTTGAGTAGGAAAGGAGTTCTCTCCAGTCATAGGGTTGACCGTGATTGGGATCGAATCGATCTGGTCCAAGACATCCCACCCGTCGATAACTCGACCAAGGACGTTATAAACCGGTTCAAGATGGGAAGCGTCACCGGTGACAATGAAGAATTGGCTTCCTGAAATCTCATTCCCTTTAGCCATAGCGACCACGCCCTTTTCATAGACGAAGTCAGAAGCGGGAGGTTCGTCGGGGAGTGAATACCCGGGTCCCCCATAACCAGCGGCGAGCGGATCACCCGTCTGGGCCATAAATCCCGGGACGATACGGTGGAAGACGATTCCGTCGTAGAACCCCCGTCGGGACAAGAAAACGAAGTTGTTTACGCTTTCGGGGGCAGTCGAAGGATCCAGCTCGATTGTGATCTCGCCGCAGGAAGTCTTGATGACGGCGTTGACTATGTCGGTAATCCCCTGATCAGAGAACCCAGTGAGTTCTTCTTGGCTAGACGCCGCCGGGAGTGTTCCGCCGCACGCTACTGGTTGGGCTCGGAAGGCATCGAGTGGTGCCGAGACCAGAGTGGTGGGTGTCGTGGTTGCGGGAGTGTCCGGGGTATCAGAACCGCGACCGAAAACCAGGTAGGCCAACGCGGAGAGGCCCGCTGTTCCCAAAATGAGGGCTCCCAGGATTAGGGAGGCCGGGAGAGGCTTGGCTTTCGATGCTTTCTTTGGGGGCATGGTTCCTCTTCTCTGAGCTGCTCGTTGTGAACGGATTGTTACTCGGTGACAATCCTGATGTCTTCGATGTAAACCGACTCTAGGGGCCGGTCGGGGGCTCCCGAAATGGTGTTGGGGCCGACTTCGATGGCGGCGATCGTCTCGATGACGTCCCAACCGTCGACGACTCTTCCTAGCGGGTTGTAGATGGGATCCATCTCGATTTCGTCGCCGGTGACGATGAAGAACTGACTCCCCGAAACCAGGTCGTGTCGGGCCATTGCGACCACGCCCTTTTCGTACTGGAAGCCGCTGGGGATCTCGTCGAGGAGCGAATACCCGGGGTCGCCGGTCCCATCGGCGAGAGGATCACCGGCCTGAATCACGAACCCTGGATCGATACGGTGGA
>CAYTVW010000049.1:0-9834 GCA_964441865.1 uncultured Acidimicrobiaceae bacterium | reverse complement strand
GGTCACACTTGTTGATGGCTACCACCATCTGCACACCTGCCGCTTTGGCATGACTGATCGCCTCTCCAGTCTGTGGCATTGGCCCATCGTCGGCAGCTACTACCAGAACGACTATGTCGGTTACATCGGCCCCTCGCGCTCTCATTGCTGTGAATGCCTCATGGCCGGGAGTATCAATGAAGGTGATTCGACTCGAGTTGACTTTGGCCTGATAAGCCCCGATGTGCTGCGTTATCCCGCCTTTTTCACCGCTGACGACACTCGTCTTGCGGATGTAGTCGAGAATGGAGGTCTTTCCATGATCGACGTGCCCCATGACAGTCACCACTGGTGGGCGAGGCTGGAGATCCTCTTCGGCATCATCAAAGACTGGTCGTTTCGGGCCCTCGGTTACCTGGACGGCAGGTTTTCCAGCATCCAACTCGACCAGGATCCCGAAAGACTCAGCGATGGGCTCGATCTGGTTCTCGGGCATCGCATTTCCAGCTCCGGCAGCGACACCGGCCATCATTAGCGCTCGCACCACTTCAGAGACGGGTCGGCTAATCGCCTCCGCGAATTCTGCGACGGACCCACCGGATTTGAACGAGACTATCCCCACTTCGCTCTCGTCGGCTTCTTTCGCCTTTGGAGAAAGCGGCTCGGAGGTCTTGGCTGGTTCCTCCGACCCCTTAGCCTTGGTTGAGGCAACGGGCCGTTCTCTCTCCTTGGTCACTCCCTGCTGAGCGGAATGCGACTTAGAGACTGTGGGTTTCTCGGGAGCTGCCTTCGAAGACGTCGGCTTTTCTCCAGAGCGAACAACTGTTTCGGAAGGCCTACCGCCCACCGTTGTCTTGCTCGAAGGAGTCGTCGCCACGGACGCCTCGGTTTTCTTGGATGGGGACTCCTTCTTCGGTCCCGTCCCTCTTGTCGGCGATGATGCCTTCTCAAGAACCTTCACACCC
Source organism: uncultured Acidimicrobiaceae bacterium (assembly GCA_964441865.1). Lineage (GTDB taxonomy): Bacteria > Actinomycetota > Acidimicrobiia > Spongiisociales > ZC4RG35 > CAYTVW01. The sequence continues at coordinate 8,890 of CAYTVW010000049.1, read as the reverse complement.
AGGCTCTTCGTCGAACCCGCCGCAGGCTTCGCATCCGACTTCGCCTTAGCGGAAGGCTTCGCATCCGACTTCGCCTTAGCCGCAGACTTGGACCCCGCCGCTTTGGTGGTTTTCAGGAGATCTTTCCGGAGGCGTTCAGCATCGGCGTCCTCAAGGCCCGATGAAGCCGCGCTGACTTCAAGCCCCATTTCCTGGGCTCTGGCCAATACAGCTTTCGAGTCAAGTTCAAGCTCTTTTGCGAGCTCATAGATTCTGGTTTTCGCCACGCTCTCTCCGATTCAATCACTAACGGTCCACAAGACCGGCTTCACTCACTCTTCGACAGTCTCTTCTACTACCCCTTCATCCAAATCTTCATCGCCCGATTCCGCTGCTTCTCCGGGGGATTCACCGTCGTCGGCAACCGGTTCTTCTGCGACTTCATCAACCGACTCATCCGGGTTTGTGTCCGGAAGATCCGATTGTTCCACCTTATCGGTGTCTTCTGGTCCGCCCACCGTCGACTCTTCCTCTTCCTCTGGTCGGTCCGAACGAATATCGATCTTGTACCCCGACAAGCGGGCCGCCAGGCGGGCATTCTGGCCTTCTTTCCCGATTGCCAACGAGAGCTGATGGTCAGCAACCAATACTTCAGCGGTCTTGGCTTCTTCGTCGATGATGACTTCCTGGACCTTCGCTGGCCCCAAAGCCTCCGCGATGAACTGGCCGACGTCTTCGCGCCACTGCACTACGTCCACCTTCTCACCGCGCAACTCATTCACAACCTGACGGACCCTGCCGCCCCGGGCCCCAACACAGGCTCCCTTGGGATCAACGTTCGGATCGTGAGAAACAACAGCGATCTTTGTGCGATGACCCGGTTCACGGGCAATCCCAGTAATTTCGATGGTGCCGTCGACCAACTCAGGCACTTCGAGTTCTAGAAGCCTCCGGACTAGATCGGGATGACTACGGCTCACCACAATCTGCGGTCCCTTTGCCTCGTTGCGAACCTCAAGGATGATCGCTTTGACTCGGTTCCCCCTGTCCAGACGCTCGTACGGAATTCTCTCCGAACCCGGCATCAAAGCCTCGGCATCTCCGAGATCGAGGATCACATAACGGTGGTCCACCTGTTGGACAATCCCAGTGATCAAGTCTCCATCCCGTCCCTCGTAAACGTCGAATACTTGGTCCCGCTTTGCCTCTCGGAGTCGCTGAGCGATCACCTGCTTGGCAGTCTGGGCCGCAATCCGTCCAAAGTCGTCGGGGGTGTCTTCCCATTCCCGACTGACGTTTCCGTCTTCGTCTACTTCCTGGGCATAGACAATGATCTCGCCCGAATCGGGGTCAATCGTGACCCTCGCCTCGTCGGCGGCCCCCGGGTTTCGCTTGTATGCGGAGACGAGCGCGTTGGCAAGAGCGTCAAGGATGGTATCCACCGTGACACCACGTTCTTTCTCAAGAAGCTCCAGCGCCTCCATTACCTGGGCGTCGATCTTCATCTGCCGTCTCCTCTACTTCTTCTTCCCCGGTTTCGGGGACTTTTCCCACCGGAAAACAGTCTTGGCCGTAGCCACTGATCCATAGTCGACCGTTATCTCAGAACCGTCTTCCGTCTTAACACCAAACCTGTCATCGCTAGCCGACTGAATCGTCCCAGCTATCACTGTCCCGTCAGCCAGCTTCAACTTGATATCGCGCCCGACAGACTTCTGAAAATGTCGGGGCGAACGCAACGGACGCTCCAATCCGGGTGACGAGACCTCAAGGCGATACCTTCCTTCGATCAGGTCCTCATGATCCAATACCCGAGAAAGGCCCTCGTTTACATCAGCGAGGCGATCCAGATCCACACCGCCGTCTCGGTCTACCAGCACTCTCACAGTGCAAGCGGAATCGGTGCCGGACACCTCCAGGTCGTCAAGTTCGAGATGTTCGGCGTTGAGCCAAGGCTCAACAACCGCGCGAAGTCTCTCTTCTCGACTCACCTCTGGCACCTTTCCTTCTCTCGACCTTCTAGCCCGCTCCTTTCGACACCTCTGATCGCTCATAAGACGAGGCGGGCCCGGGCCCGCCTCGGCAGAGCGACCTCGAATGTCGGCCGCGAGTATAGAACCGTCAGAGCCTTCACCTCAATCGTATAGGCGCGACGGAGGAACCTGCCACGAACAACGGATTTCAGTTCCCTGATTCAGCGATTTGTCTTGGCGAAGGTTTCCATGAAGGAACAGAGGGCATCGACGCTCTCCTGAGGAAGAGCGGCATAGAGTGAAGCCCGGATCCCGCCAACACTCCGATGTCCCTTTAGGCCAATCAGCCTGGCAGCTTTTGACTCCGAAACGAATTGCTTCTCAAGATCCTCAGTGGGGAGCCGGAAAACCACATTCATGTAGGAACGTACTCTTGGATCTACTGGGTTCCGGTAGAAGCCGTCGGAGCTGTCTATGACCTTATAAACCTGAGACGACTTGGCTGCGCTCCGTTTCTCCAGACCTGCAATCCCTCCGGTATCAGCGATGTCTTTGAGGACCTTCCCCATAATCCACATCGGGAACATGGCCGGAGTGTTACCTAGAGAATCGTTTTCCGCATGGAATGAGTACTTCAGATAATCAGGGAGTTCTTTTGGAGAAGCCGCGGCGACAGACTTGCGAATGAACACCAAGGCCATCCCAGCCGGACCCAGATTCTTCTGAACGCCACCATAGACCAGGTCGTATCGTCCCCAGTCAATCGGACGAGTTAGAAATTCAGATGACATGTCCGCTACCAGGGGAACATCCGTGTCAGGGAAATCAACCATCCGGATCCCTCCGATGGTCTCATTGGTGCATACATGGATGTACCGAGTCCCGGGCTTGACCTCCACCTCGCCCTTCCCGGGCATGGTGGTATAGCCGTTTTCACCGCCGTCCCAAGCGACATAAGTGTCGGCGATTGTCTTGGCGTTCGAATAGGCCTTTTTCGCCCAGGCACCGGTGTTCACAAACCCAGCGGTCTTTCCTCCTGCCAGAAGGTTCATTGGAGCCATAGCGAACTGCAGCGTCGCTCCGCCTTGGATAGTCAATACATCGAAATCGTCCGGCGCGCCCGAAACACTCCTCGCCAACGCATTCACTTCGTCATGGAGCTGCTGGTACTCGGCGCTCCGATGACTCAGTTCAACCACCGACATCCCGGATCCTCGAAAATCGAGCATCTCTTCCTGGGCTTCTTGGAGCGCCTTGGCTGGTAGGGTGCACGGTCCTGCACCAAAGTTGTGGGCACGCATGTTTCTTTCCTCCGGCGATTGAATCGAATCGTTGCAGGTTGAAGCGCCACAAGCCAGGGAAATACGTCCCTTATTGTGACATTTGTCACAAAGCCTCTTCAGCGACCCAGGTTCCGTCCTTCGTTCACCATCGCGATGAGTTGAGGAACCACTCGGTCCAAAGACACTTCCTCGGTCTTCATCCCAGACCGAATGGTGAGTTCGACCACTCCGTCAGCGATTCCCTTAGGGCCAACCGTTAGGCGATACGGAATCCCAATCAACTCAGCGTCAGCGAATTTGACCCCTGGACGTTCCGCTCGATCGTCGAAGAGAACGTCAATACCGGCGTCGCGAAGGTCGGAATACAGTCTGTTCCCCGCATCGTTCATACCCGAGTCATCAGAACGGAGAAGCGTTATCACCACCTCGTATGGCGCTACAGACACTGGCCACACAATCCCCTTCTCGTCGTAATTCGACTCGACGACTGCGGCCATGGAACGCTCCAGCCCAATTCCGTATGATCCCATGACTATTGGGATCGAATCTCCGGCTTCATCCTGCACTACAGCACCCATCGCTTCTGAATACTTGGTGCCCAGCTTGAAAATGTGACCGATTTCGATCCCTTTCCATGTCTGGAGATGTCCTCCGCATTCAGCGCAGATTTCTCCTTCGCCCACAGCCCGGAGATCGGCCCACTTCCCTACTGGAATATCTCGCTCCAGGTCTACTTTCTTGAGATGCCAGTCGTCTTCGTTAGCACCCGTCACCATGCCACGACGCCCCTTGAGTGCGGAGTCGGCGACTACAGGGAATTGAGTCAAACCTACAGCTCCCAAGCTCCCGGGAAGCGCACCCAATGCTTCCTGGATCTCTTCAGGAGCCGCGGGTCGCACAGCAAGTGAGGAAGTCGCGTCACAGAGCTTTTGTTCTTGAAGATCGTGATCGCCTCTCAAAAGGACCAGGGTCAGTTTTCCGTCAAGGATGTAGGCAAGGGTCTTGATCTGCCGATCGGACGGGGCTATCTCAGGGAATGCCTCTGCTAGATCCTTGATTGTCTTGAGGTTGGGGGTAGCAAACCTTTCTGGAACACCTTCCGACTCGGGGTCTTCCACTGGGTCGACCTTCGAGACTGCACGCTCGATATTGGCGCGGTATTGGCACGAATCGCAGGTGATGATCCAGTCTTCTCCTGCTTCGGAACGCGATACGAACTCGATCGACTCGGATCCCCCCATGGAACCCGAGGAGGCTTGGACAGGGACCGGGTCAAGGCCGATTCGCCTGAAGATGTTCAGATAGGCCTGATAATGAAGATCAAACGCCCGGTCAAGACCCGTTCGGTCGACATCGAGCGAGTACGAGTCTTTCATAGTGAATTCCCGAACCCTCAGGATCCCGGCTTTCGGACGGGGTTCGTCCCGGAACTTGGTTTGGATCTGATACCAAATCTGGGGAAGCTGCCGATACGAGGTGAGTTCCGATGCAAGAGTCGCAAACACTTCCTCGTGTGTCATTCCCAGAGCGTTGTCCGCACCCTTCCTGTCGACGAGTCGGAACATCTCATCGCCCATAACATCCCACCGGCCCGACTTCTTCCACAGATCCGAAGGATGCATGGCGGGGAGATGGAACTGTTGAGCCCCGATGGAATCCATCTCCTCCTTGACAATGGCGAAAACCTTGTCATAGACACGTCTCCCGAGAGGGAGAATCGAGTAATGCCCAGAATAGAGCTGCCTTACGAATCCAGCCCGGACTAAGAGGCGATGGCTTACTGCTTCAGCATCATTTGGGTCGTCTCTTAGGGTGGGTATAAAAGCTTGTGACCAACGCATGAGTTCAACAGGCTAAACGGAAAAAACGCGCTACCGTCCAGATCATGCCTTCGGTTTGGATATTGACCGGTGGGATAGGGACCGGGAAAAGCACAGTTTCGGCGATGCTCGCCGATTTGGGCGCCGTGATCGTCAACGCCGATGAGATCGGTCACGAAGTCCTCAAAGGAGAAGCCCTCGAATCGGTGGCATCTGTATGGCCTCAGACTGTCGTGGACGGAGAGATCAATCGAAGCCGTCTGGCGAGCATTGTCTTTTCTGACAGATCCGCATTGAATCAACTTGAAGACATCACCCACCCTTTGATCACTGAAGAGATCGAACGGCGATGTCGGAGTCTCGACGACCGAGATATTGCGATCGTCGAACTCTCTGTCCCTCGAGTGTCCCCATACGTCGGATACGAGAAGACAATCGTGACTGTCCTCGACGATCAGACCCGACGCTCTCGCCTCCTCGCTCGAGGAATGTCTCCCCAAGACATCGATCGGAGGATCGAAAACCAACTGAGCACCTACGGATGGCTCGCCTATGGGAAGTGGCGGATTGACACTTCCGGGACCTTCGATGAAGTCACCGAACGCGTCAAGATGTTCTGGGATTATGTGATCCTCGACTGAAAAGCCGTCTCGCTCTCGAAGACAACTTCTCGCCACGAAGGTTCTCAGATTTCTACCCGTTGCCGCCGCCTGGCTCCGCCGCAGGACTTAGGCTCACAGCAAGTCGAACTAAGGAGTATTGATGGCTCTTAAGAAATGCCTGGCGGAACTCCTGGGCACTTTCGTTTTGGTCCTGTTGGGATGCATGACGGTCGTCGGATCCGGATGGTTGGGCTTCCCCCCGATGCTGGCTGCCCCGTTTGGATTCGGCCTGGCACTCTTGTTAGCCATCTACACAGTCGGCCACGTCTCGGGTGGACACTTCAACCCCGCTGTCACTCTCGGAATGTGGATGGACCACCGCGCCTCCCACACAGATTTGGCTGGCTACATTGTCGCTCAATTCCTGGGTGCTCTGGCTGCCGCCGGGGTGCTATTGGCAATGAGCGGCAAAGAAGAGGTCGCCTATTCGACTACCAGTTTCGAGATGGCTGGAACCCGCGCTGGGTTCCTCTCTGAATTCATCCTAACCACTCTCTTCGTGCTGGTTGTCCTGGCGGTGACAAAGCTCAATCCTTCGATTGCAGGGATGGCGATTCCCTTGTCATTGGCAGCAGTCCACTTCGCTGGAATCCCTTTCTCGGGGACCTCAGTCAACCCCGCCCGCACCCTCGGCCCGGCTGTGATTGCAGGAGAGTATTCGGAACTCTGGGTTTACATGATTGCTCCGACCGCCGGAGCCGTGATGGCCGCGCTTCTATGGATGTATTTTCAACCCGCAAAGGACGAGCCACCCGAAACAGAGTGAAGAGGGACCTCTAGGATCAGCGTCACTCCCTTCAACGGAAAGATGGCTCCAAGCCGCCTTTCGGGAGGGATTCAACTCACCGACGACCGGGTCGGGAGCAGTCGGTATAGCTCGACACTATGAGACTCCACCTTGATCTCAAGATCCCCGGCCGCGTCGGGGAGGTCTTTGTGACGCCACAGGTCTCGCACCCGATGGGGACCGACGCTTCCGATTCGATCCATCTTGGCAACAACCGTCTTGTTGGAATCGCCTCGGTTGAAGAAGCCATAAGCGGTAGCGCCGTCGACAAGCTCCTTCCGGAAAACGTCGACATCCCCAATAGTGGCAACCCGGCGCGCCTGCTTTCCGAGAGGATCCTGATTGACCGCCAAGACCTCATCGTTGGTGAGGAGATTCAGAGTGAATGGGTCGAGCCGCTCTAAGTCGCACCCCAGTAGAAGAGGTGACCCGAGAAGACACCACAATGCCATATGGGTGTATTGCTCGGCAGGAGTCAGTTTGGTGAGATGCTGTTCGGCACCCCAGCCGACCCATCCCAGAACCAGCATGTCGACGTCGTTGAAGTCACCCGGACCGCCGTAGGGAGTCCACCTATCTTGACTAAACCCAATCTCGGAAACTGACCACTGATACGCCCCAGACACATCCCATGTATCCCAGATATCGCCGGTGGTGCGCCAGCTGTTGGCGTATTTGGAGAATTCGGCGGCCTGCTCAAATGGCATCGCACATGACAGGCTCAAGGTGATGTCTCGATCTGTTCCTCTCAGCGCCTCATGGACTTCTCTCGTGTGCGCGATGTCATTAGGGTCCCAGTCGTACTTGAGATAGTCGATCCCCCACTCAGCCCACTGTTTAGCGTCTTGGCGGATGAACGAATATTCCCCGAATCGTTTCTCGGATTCGTAGTCATCTCGCTTCTTCCACCCTCCCACCGGATCGTCACTCGAGGCACCTGGGAATCCTCCGTACGAAGTGATCCAAGGAGTCGAGTAGATCCCGACCCGGAGACCCATCTCGTGAATCTCGTCGCAGAGAGCTTTCATGTCGGGGAAGCCTTCGTTCGGCTGCATCGCATGGGTTTCTGGGTCGCGTCGCCCTTGCCATCCGTCGTCTATATGGACGTTCGCCCATCCGTGATCGGCTAGCCCGGAGGTAACCAAGCCGCGAGCCGATTTGAGTACCTTCTCCTGGTCAACAGTCGACCCCCAACAGTTCCAGCTGTTCCATCCCATGGTGGGGGTTAACGAGATTCTCTCGCCGCACACGATCCGGAACGGCTTCTCTGCCGCCCCCCAGCTGTTCTTGACTCGGAGCGCTACATCAGATTCACCGGGGATTTCCACCGTCCCAGTGATCCGACCTGTAGCAGTATCGACGCAGAGCCCTTGAGGAAGACCCTCAGCGGAATATGACATCGGACGTTCTCCGGTAACGGGGATCTTGTAGAGGAATTCAGATCCGGGCCGAACTCCGAAGACAGAGGGGCCGTTGATCCGGGGCGCATCCGGCGGGGAGGGGGTGCGAATCTCAGTCTCTGACATTTCCCACATGATGGTCTGCCACCAGAAAAGAATCGACAAAACCCCGGTCCTGAACATTTCGAGTTTCTGTATGGGCTGGCCATCGACAGTTGCGGAAGCCCGAGAGATCAGAATCGAAAACCCAAGAACAAGAGATGCCTACGCGTCTTCGCATTCGGCTAGACCGGCCCGATCCGCCTCGGCTTCTAATGCCGCACTCGGGTCAGCGGCAGCCAAACGAGCCTCCGCCCCTTCTTCGACCAGCTTCTTCGCTTCGTACAGGAGAGCCTCGACCATCTCATCTTCCGGAACGACTCTCACGACCTGGCCTTTGATAAACAGGTGCCCTTTCCCCCGACCACCGGCGATGCCAATGTCTGCAGACGAAGCCTCCCCGGGACCATTCACCACGCACCCCATCACCGCCACTTGAAGCGAAATGCCCGCCTCCTCCAATGCCGACTGGGCAGCGTTAGCCACCGAGATCACATCAATCTCCGACCGACCACAGGAGGGGCACGCGATGAAATCCAGACCTTTCCGTTCCCGGAGACCTAGATACTCGAGGAGTTTTCTACCCGCCTTCGCCTCCTCCACTGGATCGGCAGTGAGAGAGAACCTGATCGTGTCACCGATCCCCTCGGCCAGAAGTGCCCCAATCCCTGCAACCGATTTGATCAAGCCACCCGGTAGCGGTCCCGCTTCCGTTACACCCAAGTGGAGCGGGTAATCCACCTTCTTTGAAAGCAGCCGGTATGAGTCGATCATCGCGGGAACGCTTGAGTGTTTCACAGCAATCTTGATGTCGGAGAACCCGACTTCTTCCAAGATTTGAACCTCAGCCAGAGCCGACTCGACCAGAGCCTCTGGAACCGGACCAC
>CAYTVW010000048.1:4079-10027 GCA_964441865.1 uncultured Acidimicrobiaceae bacterium | reverse complement strand
GTTACGTCGACTTCGCCGACTGGATGGCCATCAACCCCGGTTGAGCCGTCGGCACACGATAAAGCACACCGACACAACAAGGGAACCCAAATGATGCAAGGGGACGTTCCGTGGACCGCAACCGTTTAGTCACCATTGCTGCTCTGATAGCGATGATTCTCGCTCCAATCGGATTTCTCGTCTGGCTTCGAGTCGAGACCAGAGATCAACTTTCGGAACTAGAGGCCTCGCCAATGCCGCTCACCGCGGAAGCCAAATTGGTTTCCCTCGACGAATCCACGGTGGCTATAGCTCTACCAACTCGGACCGAGGGACGGACGTTGTCTCTCGCTGGAACCGGAGGAACCGTCACTTCAATCCTGCTCTCACCGGGAGTCTCCCTCGGAGACAGCGAGCCGGTTCTAGAGATCGACCGGGTTTCGAGGCTCGGCTATGTGGCGGAAGCTCCGTTTCACCGCTCATTGACAGTTGGAGACAGAGGTCAAGATGTCACCGCCCTAGGTGGACTTCTGGTCAAATGGGGGCTTCTTGCCGACTTCGATGGAGAAGTCTTCGACACTCGTATACGAACCGGAGTAGAGGCCCTCGCCGAACGGATAGGAGTCTCATCAGACGGCAGATTCTTCGATAGAAGCTGGTTGGTCTGGCTCGGCCCGGAGTCGTTCGTCGTCGGTGAAACGAGCATCCGTGTCGGCGATGCTCTAAATGGCTTCGAGGCAATTGCGAGAGAGGTGGGAGAGGTGACCGAGGTCACCTTCGCTTCTCCCACCGGGAGCGCTCTCAACCTTTCGGGCCAGCGAGTCTTTGTGGGGCCCGATTTCACCGCAAGGGTCACGAATGGTTTGGTCACTGAAGACGATCTCGACTTGTTCGCGAATACTCCCTCCGAGGGGATCGAGGGATTAATCCGCCTGGCAATTCCACGGTATGGCGCACGAGTCGCATCAACTGCTGTCCAGGTGGGACCGACCGGTTCGACTTGTGTCTGGGTCCAGGAAGGCACCGAATACTCTCCGGTACCGGTGGTGGTTCAGGCCGGTCGGGCATCTCTATCGGAAATCGAAGGACTCGAAGACGGAGCGATCGTCCTGATCAACCCGACAGCCGTCCTAGACGACGCATCATGTCCCTGACCGCGACTGGAATCCGCCACCAGTACACCCCAGTTGATCCGATCGTCCTCGACGGACTGGACCTGAGCATCAACAGCGGGGAATCCGTCGCATTGATGGGGCCTTCGGGTTCGGGAAAGTCAACGTTGTTGGCGATTCTCGGAGGTCTCACCAACCCAACCGACGGCTCAGTGGAGATCGACGGGTCCGACCCGGTAGCAGCCACCCGAGAAGGTTGGATCTCGTGGGTGTTTCAAGCTAACAACGCTCTCGGACGACGCACTGCACTCGATAACGTAACACTGCCTCTCCTCGTTCTAGGCGAAGAGCGAACCCACGCGGAGACCAAGGCAACCCGGACTCTTGAAGCGGTTGGCCTGGCCTCAAAGACCTCTTCCATCGCCCGTTCACTATCGGGAGGTGAGCTTCAACGGGTGTGTATCGCCCGAGCACTCGTCACCGAGCCCAGATTCGTGCTGGCCGACGAGCCGACCGGCCAACTCGATGCCGCTACTTCCCAACAGGTTCTTGATGCTTTGTGGAAAGCTCGTGCTGACGCCACAGCTCTGGTGATAGCCACTCACGATTCGATAGTCGCCGCGCGATGCGAACGCGTCCTTTCTCTCCGAGAAGGAAGGTTCGCGCCGTGAGCTGGAAACCTCGGATGCTGGCGTCGGAAGCGCTTAGGAACCTCATAGGATCCAAGGCCAGAACGATCGCGACCACCTTGTTCGTGGCCATCCTGACCGGAGTTGTTGCCTGGGCGGAATACGCGACCACAACCGACATCATTGAGTTTCAGTCCGACTACACACGGATGGGAGCTTATGTTGCGTTCGCTTTGAAAGAGGATGCTATCGATGGATCTCTATGCGAGAGCCTCTCCGACGATCCAGGGGTTCTGGCTTCCGGAGGAGCCCGACCCCTCAGCTCTGTCACCCCGAATATCCTCCCCGAATCCCTAGCGTCGATGGCTGCTGTCACTCCGGGAATGGTGAATCTCTACAACCCCACCGATCCATTCCCTTACCTCCCTCATGGGGGATACCTCGTTACTCGATCCACAGCGGAGGCTCTCGGAGTCGAAGAGGGGAGCTGGGTCCAGCTAGTCGGCGAACCGGCGACTGCCGTCAAGATCGCGGACCTGTCTGACCGCGGAGTGTCCGGAAACACCGGCTTCTTGGACATCATCCCACCGACCGGAATGGTCAATAGTTGCACTGCTGAATACCACCCAGGTGCATTCCCCTACGCTCTGGATCACCTTGCCATGGTCTTTTCCGACGCCGGAGAAGGAGTCTCCTACCACGTATACCGACGCCCCGATGAATTCACTTATGACCCCATCTCGGCCCTATCTACCCGCTCACATGCCCAGGCTTGGCTCCCAGTCGGGCTCACTACGGTCCTAATCGGCTGGCTTTCTCTGTGGTTCCGCCGCTCGGAATTCGCGCTGTATTCCGCTCTTGGCTCTCGACGATCGGCAATCGCGCTGACAGTGGCAATCGAATTCGGACTCATCGCAGCGATTGGCTGGATTACGGGCACAATCTGGTCTACAGCCATTTTCGATGCCGTTCATCTTGACCCCCTCACCGGCGATCAAATCGGAATCGCGATTCGCAACACTGGTTCGGCCGTTCTTCTCGCAGCCGCATTGGTCCCTCTCGGGGCCCTAATCTCACGATCAGGAGATGTGGCCGAACGCCTCAAAGACCGTTGACCCGAACCCCATTGCTACCGCTTCACTCGCTCACTGGGACGTTCGACTACTCCGATTTGGTGGCCGCGCTCTCCGCTGCCAGCAAATTCCATACCCGTTGACGGTCCGTGATCGCTTCGCAAGCCCGCGACAAACCGCCGCCTCCTAATCCGCTCTCGGGATCGATACATTGACCAGGACCCAAGACCTCCAATGGGACATGCCCATCTGACGCAGGTCAGATCGCCGACTGGAAGACGGCTGGTACGGAAAACACTTCAACCGGACCCGTGGTCTCCCCCGGTCGCCGGAAAGCCGACCGGGGGGACCTAGTTTCATCCGGCTTGTTACGAAACCATTGAGCGGAGCATCCACGAAGTCTTTTCGTGAGTGTTGATCCTCTGAGTTGCCAAGTCGGCGGTCGCTACATCGTCCGCATTCTCAGCGGCCTTAACAACCTCACGGGCAGTACGGATCACGGTCTCATGGGCTTCTACCAACTTCTTCACCATATCCGTCGCTTCCGGTACGCCTGTTTCGTCCTTCACCGAAGCGAACTTCGCAAACTCGCCGTAGCTGCCGGGAGCGCTATACCCGAGAGCGAGGATTCTCTCCGCGATTTCGTCAACAGCGTCACGGAGTTCCTCATACTGCTCCTCGAACATCAGGTGCAACGAACGGAACATCGGTCCCTGAACATTCCAGTGATACCCCTGAGTCTTCACATAAAGAATGTATGTGTCTGCGAGAAGCTTTGACACGCCATCGGCGATCTCTTTGCGGGCTTCTTCGGGGATTCCGGTATTTACTTTCATCGGATTTCCTTTCGTTCCTTTCCCTGCCTTCATGACTACAGAATCATCTTGATTCGAGCCGCCGGTCGGATCCACGGCCGGCCCCGAGAGGGTCCGGACATCACACACCCGATCCTACCAGTCACCTAAACCAACGCTCCTCAGACAGGAAATATGCCAACAACTGAAGAAAACCAGACCCGAATCATCTTCGATCCCTCAACCCAGGGGAGAAATCGAAGAGCAACTCCGCCGAGACCACGTTCCGTGGCAACGAAAAGACAGGCAGGTCGATTTTGCGTTTAGTCTCCCGAGAAAAGACTCAACAGGTGGCCGAGGTCGGAATGCACACCAAACGACAGCCGGAGTTTGCGGCCGGTTCCGTCGAAGACCCGCCTCCCAAAAAGCATCCCCAGACACCCCCTGGATCAAGGCCATTTGGCCTAGGAAGCGATCCCAAGGACTCACCTTTGTCCAAAACTGTCCCAAACCCCTCGAAACGCCGAATTCAGGTGATAGCGTAATAACAGTCATGCAGCCCCCGTCGGTTCTTCCGTCGGCCTGCGCAACAACAACGGAAGGATCCTTAAGTGAGAAGACTCACATTGATCACGGTCATCGGGCTCATGCTCACAGCTTGCCAAGTGAAGATGGACCAGTCAACCGTCGTGAATGGTGATGAAACCGGGACAATCTCAGTTTTCATGGGTTTCGATGAAGAACTCAAGAACCTAATGGCGACTTCTGGAGAGGACCCGTTTGAGGAAGCCGAAGCCAATGCCCCTGAAGGCTTTACGGCATCTCGAACAACAATGGGAGATTTCGAGGGCGTAGTCATCACTGGGGAATTCGAGAACCTCGAGAAGTTCGCCGAGATGATGGAGGCGAGCAACGATAGCGGTGATAGTGCGATCTCCGGTGAGTACTCCATCACCCGAGAAGGAGACATCTTCACATACCGTGTCGACCTGGACGCCATGGACATGTCGGATTTTGGCGGCGATGCCGGTCTTGAGGGTATGGACCTGTCCACCCTTTTCGACATCACTGTGAGCGTTAAGCTCCCCGGAAAGGTCACGTCGAACAACGCCGACGAGACCTCGGCCGACGGAACCCTCGTCTGGAACATCAACCCCACTGCGGGCGAGCGTGTCCTCCAGGCCCAATCAGATGCCAGCGCGAGCAGCAGCTCCAACATGATCTACTACATCATCGGAGCGGTAGTCCTTCTAGGTCTCCTCGCCTGGTTCATGACGAAGAAGAAAGACACCGACGGGGTCGACACGACCGATACCGGGACACTCCCCCCACCCCCAGCCGAATAGACAACCCAACAAAACCTAACTGATAGGGTCGGGCGCCTTCGGGCGCCCGACTCATTTCTGTGATTTCCGAGAGACCAGAATCTCGTACGGCCCTCACTTTCCCCGACAAGACTTGAATCCAGGTCGCACACACATTCTCAGACTCGATATATCTCCCGACAAGGGACATTCCGAGCAAAGACCACAGAAGGCTCTTGGACTCTTGGAACAGCTCCCGAACCCTTCTCGATCCCTAAGTGGAGTGATAACGTTGTGACGGTCAGGTAGCCCCGCTGGCTGGTCCGTAGGCCTGCGCAGCAACAACGGAAGGATCCCCGCGTGAGACGACTCACATTGTTCACGATCATCGGCCTCATGCTTACCGCATGCAAGTTCAGTATGGAACAGGGAATCGTCGTCAACGAAGACGGATCCGGGATCTCTTATGCTTTTGTCGGAGCAGATGAAGAGCTCACAGACCTAATGGAAATGTCTGGTGAAGACTTCTACTCCGAACTGGAGGCAGACTCCTTCTTCATGCAATTCGGTTTTGCTTCAGAGCCGATGACTCTCGGGGAATTCAACGGGGTTCGATACTCCACCGATTTCGCCAGTCTTGAAGAGTTCGCGGATTTGAATACACAGATGGAAGGAGATCTTTCCGAGTTTCTCGAAACATCTGGGCAAGGACTCAACAGCCAATCGATTGGCGGGTCGACCATTACCCGAGACGGGGACGTCTTCACCTTCCGCACACAACCAGGCGTAATCGATCCCTCCGTAGCCGAACAGATTTCTCAGATCAACGACATGAATATGGATGACTACTTCGTCATTACTCAGACCCTCAAACTCCCCGGCAAAGTGACATCACACAATGCCGACCGCGTACTAGATGATGGAACCCTCGTCTGGGACCTAGCTCTCGATCCAGAACCAAGAGTCCTTGAGGCGACGTCCGATACCAACACCGATGGCATTTCCAACATGATCTACTACATCATCGGAGCGGTAGTCCTTCTAGGTCTCCTCGCCT
>CAYTVW010000048.1:0-3979 GCA_964441865.1 uncultured Acidimicrobiaceae bacterium | reverse complement strand
TGACGAAGAAGAAAGACACCGACGGGGTCGACACGACCGATACCGGGACACTCCCGCCACCCCCAGCCGAATAGACAACCCAACAGAACCTAACTGACAGGGTCGGGCGCCTTCGGGCGCCCGATTCTCTGCCAAGGAAACTGCTACACCTCCACTTTCGACGCTCCGACAATCATTGGGTCCGGCCGCCCCAATGAAAGGAGCCGTCGAGTATGCGAAGAATCGCTTTCCTGATCGCCCCCGTGATCCTGTTGGCCGCTTGCCAGGCGAAGATTGACCAGACCCTGACCGTGAACGCCGACGGATCTGGGGACTTCGCGGCCTTCATAGCGTTCGATCAGGATTTGACCTCCCTATTGGAAATGTCCGGAGAAGACGTTTTCGCCGAACTGAGGGAAACACCACAAGACTTGCCCTTCCACCTCGCAATCGAGGATATGACCGAAGAGGGCTTCACCGGCGTCGTGGCGAAGGCTGTTTTCTCGAACCTAGGGGAAGGCAGAACCATCATTGAGGAATTCGGCCTCAGCACCGGGAGACTAGATCTGACTCGCGAAGAAGACGCTTTCAGGTTTGCTGCCGACCTCCAACTCGAACCACCGCAAGAATTCGAAGACTACGAGGACCTAGAAATCTCCTCATTCCTGTTGCTCCCTTTCAGAGTGAAGCTTCCAGGAACGGTCACGGAACACAACGCCGATCGAGTGCTCGCCGACGGAACCTTGGTTTGGGATCTGGACATCCGGGAACCAAGAACACTCACCGCCACTTCCGAACTCTCGAGCCAGAACACCTCCCAGTTGATAGCGATCGTTGCGGTAGTCGCTTTCTTCTTGACCCTGGTCTTGGCCTTGGCTTTCATTTCCCGGCGGCTTAACCGGAGGGACGAATCCCTTAATCCCGATCTTGGGTAGCCGAGAGGAGCAAGACTTCTGATACTCAATGCTCTGACTACGGTCATGACCTCTCAACATGGACAACACGAAGAAAGCATGCCCTACAAACGAGTTCCCGAGCCAAGACAATGACTGAATCGCGTCGTCTCGGAGTAGCCGTTCTCACCTTCATAGCCCTTGGAATGCCGTTCCAAGCATTCTCAGTGGCCTGGCCAACCGTCGCCGAAGAAATGAACGTAACCCTTGGCACCTACGGAAACCTCATGATTCCGGGGTCGGTGGGATACGGAATTATGACTCTTGCGGGAGCCGGACTCGTTCGCAGATTCGGTGTTGGCAGACTCATCTCCACTTGCGCTTGGGCAGTCGCCCTCGTCTGGATCGGGTATACCCAGGCTCAGGACTTCAATCATCTCCTGTTTCTGGCGTTCGCTGCGGGCGTAGCTGGAGGAGGATTGGATGTGGGGCTCAACAGCTTCGCCGCCCTAGAGATGTCCCCACGCGGAATGAACATGCTCCATGCGGGATTCGGAGTAGGCGCCGCGGTCGGTCCGGCGATTATGACCATCAGCCTGGCCGGAGCGGGAGGATGGAAACCAGGGATCGTCGTGATTGCTTCTTTGGTCGCCGGGATAGCCGCGGTCCTCACTATCACTCGAAAATGGTGGGGTATCACCGAACGCCCTGACGAAGCACCAACGGTGAAATCCAGCCGCCGGTTCTCGGTCCCGATCGTCTTGGCAATGGGTCTGTTCTTTTTGTATTCGGGAGTCGAGGTTGGGAGTGGAAACTGGGCGTTCACTCTTCTCCACGAAGGCCGGAACGTCAACGAGGCGATGGCCGGAACGGCAGTCACCCTTTTCTAGCTTGCCCTGACAGCGTCCCGAGCCTTGTTGGGGTGGCTGGGGCACCGATTCGAAGTGCAGAAGGTTCTGATCGTCTCGGTTTGGGGAACTCTCGTGTCTCTATTGCTCCTTTGGTGGGCGCCCACTCCCTGGATCGGATTTGTCGCCCTGTTGGGCGCTGGATTCTCACTCGGGCCCGTATTCCCACTACAGACCTCGTTAGTACCCCAGAGATTCGGAAGAAAAGTGGCACCTCGAGTCGTCGGGCTTCAAGTGTTCTCGGCCAACATTGGAGTGTTGACCCTCCCTTGGATGATTGGCCGAACCGTCGATGGAATCGGGATCGAGACAATCGGAGGTGTCCTGGCAATCGGGGCAGCCCTCCTCGTAGCCTGTGACACCGCCCTCAGACGGAGCACAGGCGAGAAAAGAGCTCCAATCACCTCTTGAAGAAGGGTCGCAGCTGTGAGACACTGGTTCTGGCTGGGGACCCGGTGACGGGCATAATCAGCTGGTTTGCACTAGAAGCGGTTCCGGTGTCGCACCATCTCGACGGCACCGGGGCCGCTCTTGCTGTCTACGACACAAAGAAACTGGTTTCCCTGTCGGACTTGGCGGATTCGCCGTTACCCAACCGTCGCTTCCCGCCTAGAGGGCATCTCTCTCGCTGAATGCCCATACGAGGATCGCTCCGGCTATCACCGCCAATACAACGGTCCCGAACAACCAGCCCCCAATCGATGTCGGGAGTCGTCCAATCTTCCCGCTTATTGGAGATATGTCCGCTAGCTCCGCCAACACAACGAAAGAACGCCTCCAAATCGAAACACCTCTCAGCCCGGAAAGAGAAGAAGCCAGCATCCCTTCCCACACGAAGATGTAGAAAAGACCTATGGTGAAAGGCCTCGAAAGCAGATAGCCCAACGGGATAAACGGAAGCGAATATCCCACCGCGCCAGCCGTGTACAGAGCTAAGAGGGGAAAAACGTAGTCGCTCGATTGAAGGAGCACTACCGACACTCCGGCCATAGCCGCCCACCCGGCCGCAGCCACTGCGACCGAAGCGAGACAACCCCCCAGCATCGCTGAAGCCGCGAACCCCGTCACAGAACTCGGGTTCATGAATACGAATGGGAATGTCCCCGAATCTCGATCGTCCCGGAAAGTGGCGGTGGCTACGACCAGAACTGCCAGGCCCAAGAAGATCATCACAGTCTCGAATGCCACTCCGAGAAATGCCTCTCGACGGAACAAACCGCTGGGACTGTTCTTTGCAGCCATGAATGCGAAAAAGGCCGGAGCCATCACCGCAATCAAAGCACCCCATTTTCTCTTTCCTCGAAGAGACATCCTGAAAAAGTGTTGGACCAGTACGGCGCTCATCGTCGCCGCTCCACGAGATACCGGAAGACGCTCTCCATAGACTCATCGGCAGGCTCAACTGTCTCCAGACGGGCCCCGAGGTCTTTCGCCAGAACCGGCAGTGAAACAGCCAAAGCACAAGGGTCAAGCGACGTGACTTCGAACCCCCGATCGTTGACTTCGACCGCCCGGGTCCCCTCCAGTTCCGTGACCTTCACGGCAAGGCCCCTTGGCTGGGAAGTGGCGATCCGGACACGCCTCGGTTTGTCGGTCATAGCCTCCCTCAGCCCGCGAAGTGTCCCCACCGCCGCCAGACGCCCGTCGACCATGGCAACAACATTCTGGGTCATCCGTTCAACCTCGGCCAAAACATGAGACGAAACGATCACAGTCTTCCCCTCTTTTCCAAGGCTCTTGAAAAGCTGAATCATCTGAGCTCGCTGAACTGGATCTGTCCCGTTCAATGGCTCGTCAAGAATCAGGACTTCAGGATCAGAGACCAAAGCTCCGGCCAGTCTGGCCCGCTGTTTCATACCCTTGGAGAACCCTCCCAGCTTCCGATCCGCTACGTCAGTGAGTTCAACCAACTCCAATGCCCGATCGACAGCCGATGTAGTGTCGGAAACCCGACAGATCGAACCCCGCATACGGACGAATCGGCGAGCAGTCAGTTCGTTGTACACCGAGTCCTCTTCGGGGACCATCGCGATTTTCGAATACACGGAACGGTCTCGCCTCGGGTCAACTCCCAAAACCCGGACTTCTCCCTGGCTTGGGACCTGCAGACCCGTGAGGACTCTTAGCAGAGTGGTTTTCCCGGCCCCGTTTGGGCCCAGAAGACCCGTGACGCCCGGCGAGAAAACAATGCTCACATCG
>CAYTVW010000047.1:0-10030 GCA_964441865.1 uncultured Acidimicrobiaceae bacterium | reverse complement strand
TTCGATGCCGACTCATGGAGGTCACTTGGGTTTCCCTGGCGGTCGCGACGGCCCTGACGACCACGGACCAGTTGAGACGGCCCTGAGAGAAGCCCGGGAGGAGGTGGGGATAGACCCGCTCTCGGTGGAAATCCTGGGTTTCCTCACCTCCGTAGACACGGTTGAGTCGGGGATACATGTGGCACCCGTTGTCGGGCGACTCGCCGGTGTCCCGAACCTAATTCCTTGTGACAGAGAGGTCGAGGAGATCTTTCTTCCCAAGCTCAGCTACCTGGCTGATCCTCGGATATGGTCGAAAAGAGAACACCGTTCACTGGTTGTTTGGTCGGCGCCGGTGAACGGGGAGAGCCTCTGGGGAGCGAGCGCGAAGATGGTGAGAGAGATGTTGAGGTTGATCTCCTGACGTGGGAAGCCTGTCAACTCTGGTTTTCGGCTGCCGATACAAAAGACCATGAAAGAAAGGGGCTTGCGAAGAGCCGCCCTGACTTGGGCGGCGGTGGGCGCGTTCGTGATTGTCGCGATCGACTGCAATCACTTCTTCACCGACGATCCCGTTCATGTCAATCATCTGGTTTCGGGGACGATCGCGATGGTTGCGTTTGTCCTAGCGACCATCTGGCCCGGGAAATGGGTCAACGGGTTGGTCTTCGCGGTAGCTCTTGTCGCTGCTGTTGACGCGTGGCTCGAAGTCATCGGATCATGTGATATCTGGGCGCTATCGCCTTCGTTGGATCTCGGAACGGTTGTGCTGACGACGCTCATCATCCCCATCGCCGGGGTGAAATCGCGGGCTTGGCGGGTAGTCGGGCCTCTCCTAATAGGTGCTACAGCGGTAGCCGCCGCTCGATTCGATGGAGATGCTCCGGCGGCTGCCATCGGAGGTCCTTTGGCACTGATCCTTGTCTCTTGGGTTTGCATGGAATCGATTATCCGATTGGAGGCGGCCTCCCGGGTGAGGATGAAGATGCTTGCGGGCCAAGCCCGAATTGATCGAGCGGTCGCGACGACGGTGCGGGCACTCTACGGATCGGAAAGCGACCGACTCAACAAAGCCATGGATTTGGTGCGGCTCGACTTGGGATTGGAAGCAGTGTTTCTGGCCCGACGAATCGGGCCGACCGGGCTGTTGGTCGAAGCAGCGGCCGGTGACCAGGCGATGGTTCCGTCGGCTGGCCGCTTCCCCGCCGAATGGGTCGGGTGGTTCCAGCGGAGCAAGGGGACTACCAGCCGTCTGGGTGGGAAACCGGCGGTGATCCATCCAATCCTTCAAGATCAGACGTGGGTGGCTTGTTGCGGTTTCGTTGGCGAAGAAAGCAGCCGTCTGCAGGATGTGACTAAGGCTGTTACCGACATCATTGGAGCCGACTTGATGCTGCGGCGAGACGCCGAGAAGCTCGAAAGTGAGCTACGGAGCCGCGACATGCTGTTGTTCAAGGCCGGTGAAGATCTGAGCGGTCCGTTGGAGGCTTTGAAGACCAAGATGTTGAACGAGAATCCCGCCGAAGGGATGCCAGGGTCGGGGAGCAGAGGAAGCGATGGAACACTTGGGCGAGTCGTGGAGATCCTCGACGATCTGATAGTTGTCGGCCGCCTCCGAGACGAGAATCTCGGAGCGGCATCTAGCCGCTTCGATCTTGGTCAAGCCTGTCGCGACACCCTGGCTTCCGATCGGATGATCGAGCGGAGCAAGGGCAAGTCCATTGTCCCGACTTTGGCCGCGGTCGAAATCTGGTCCGACGAGACGAGAACGAAGCAGGCGCTCCGGAATCTCATTGTCGAAGCCCTGGGGAACGCGGCCGAGACGGTGCGAGTCGTGACGGCTGTTGTCGCGGGCGACGCTGTCGCCCGGATCATGGACGATGGCCCTGAAAAGCACGGAAACGGGAGCCCGGAAGACCCGGATGTTGGCGTGCTGATCTGTCACGAAATCACCCGATATCTCGGTGGAGAGGTAATCCGCCGGCGAGCCGGCGGATGGAATGTCCTCGAACTCCGTCTACCGCGTACCGATCAGGCCAGCTGACGCACCAGCCCAACAACAACACCGTCGACCAAAGCCTCCCACGACGCTTCGATGATGTTTTCGTGTACGCCGATGGTCCCCCAAGAACCATCCTTGTCGGATGTCTCTATCAGGACTCGTACTCGGGCCGCAGTCCCGTCGGACGAGTTGAGAACTCGGACTCGGTAGTCGGTGAGCCTCATGTCGCCGACTTGCGGGTAGAACTCGGATAGCGCTCCCCTCAAGGCATTGTCGAGAGCGTTCACTGGCCCATCGCCCTCTCCTGTCGAGATGTGTCGACGATCACCCACGGTGAGTTTGACGGTTGCCTCGGCGCCACTTCCCGAGATGGTCCCTGTTTCTACGAAAGCCCTAAAAGACTCGATCTTGAAGAAGTCCTGTTCCCATCCGGAGAGCCGCTTGACGAGAAGCTCGAAGCTTCCATCGGCGGCTTCGAAGTGGTAGCCCTCGTGTTCAAGCTCTTTGACCCGTTCGAGCACGACTCCGGCCAGCGTTTCGTCCATCTCGAGTCCCAGCTCTTTTGCCTTGCTAAGGATGGAAGCTCTCCCCGCCTGCTCGGAGACCACCATTCTGGTGTGGTTCCCGACCAGGGCCGGATCGGCGTGTTCGTAGGCGTCTCGACGTCGTGCCAACGCCGAAGTGTGAAGCCCGGCCTTGTGTGTGAAAGCGGCCGCACCTACATAGGGGCGATGTGGATCCAAGGCGATGTTCACGATTTCTGCAATGTGGTGGGATATCGGAGTGAGCATCCCCAGTTGG
Source organism: uncultured Acidimicrobiaceae bacterium (assembly GCA_964441865.1). Classification (GTDB taxonomy): domain Bacteria; phylum Actinomycetota; class Acidimicrobiia; order Spongiisociales; family ZC4RG35; genus CAYTVW01. The sequence goes on along the minus strand of CAYTVW010000047.1, from coordinate 7,248 downwards.
GCTTCTGTGACGACGGGGATATCCATTTTCAGGACGAGGTCGGGGATGATCGAGCAAAGGTCGGCGTTGCCGGTCCGTTCTCCGTAACCGTTCACACATCCTTGGACTTGATGAACGCCCATCCGAACGGCTGCTAGAGAAGAAGCCACCGCGCATCCTGAGTCGTTGTGGAAGTGGACACCCAAATCGGCGTCGGGGATTGCTGCCTGTGTTTGTGCGACAGTGTCGATCGCTTCATGGGGGAGCATCCCTCCGTTGGTGTCGCACAGAATGAGCTTTTCCGCTCCGGCCTCGTGGGCGGCTTGGAGTGTCTTGATCGCGAAATCCGGGTTGGACTGGAATCCGTTAAAGAAATGCTCGGCGTCGAAGAAAACCCGACGGTCGTGATTCCTGAGGAACTCGACCGACTCCGAGATCATCCGGAGTCCTTCGTCTAGGTCTGTTCGAAGGGCTTCTTTCACGTGATAATCCCAAGACTTCCCCACTATGCAGATCGCCTCGGTCTCGGCGGCGAGGAGGGCCTTCAACTGTGGGTCCTCGGTGACCTGATTCCGGGGTCTCCGGGTTGAACCGAACGCCACCAGCAAAGCGTTCTTGAAGGAGATCTCCGATCGGGCCTTCGCGAAGAACTCGTCGTCTTTGGGGAGCGCTCCGGGCCAGCCACCTTCAATGTAGGCCACGCCCAGATCATCCAGGAGCCCAGCGATGCGGATCTTGTCATTGACGGTGAGTGAGATTCCCGTCTGTTGTGAGCCGTCCCGCAGGGTGGTGTCGTAGATCTCGGTTGTGTGGTTCATTGTGTTTCCTTCGTCTCTGTTTTGTCTCGAAGTCGATCCGGTCCGTGCGGCCAACAAAAAACCCTCTGGGATTCAGAGGGTTTGGGCGTGCGCCTAGTTCCGAGGGCGCACGCCTATCGGATAATGATGATGGAGGCTGTTGGGTTCTGGATTCCGTGTCCGATAGTTGTCATCTGAATGGGAGTATGGCCGGATGATTCTGTTCCGTCAACGAAGAATCTATCCACTCGGTGAGATTGTCGAGTCGCATGGCGGGAGCAAAAAGGAATCCCTGCCCGAAATCGCACCCTTGTTCCTGAAGATTGCGAAGCTGTTCTACCGTCTCGACTCCTTCAGCAACAGTGATTAGCTCGAGTGCTTCTCCGATTTCGAGAACCATCCTTGCCAAAGGCGAAGACCCGGGGCCGACCATCCGATCCACGAAAGACCGGTCGATTTTCACGACGTTTATGGGGAGAGTGTCGAGTCGCGAGAGCGACGAGTACCCGGTACCGAAATCATCGATGGCGACCTTCACGCCAAGCGCCGCCAAAGCTTCGATGGCTTCGGCGGATCCCTGGACCGCAGACGTCTCAGTGATCTCGATGATGAACTGCTCTGGGGGTATCTCGTAAGCCATCAGGGATCCTCGAACGTGATCGACTATCGACTCGCTCAGCTGGTCGGGAGAGACATTCACGCTTAGGAAAAAGTCAGGATGTTTCTCTCTCAGGGTGGCGAGATCTCTGCACGCTCGATCAACCGTCCAGGATGCCAGCAGGTCGACAGCGCTCGCTTCTGAGGCGGCCGTGAGGGTGTTGAGAGGATCGATCACTCCCAGTTCGGGATGTGTCCACCTGAGCAGCGCTTCCGCGCCTTCGGGTCTCCGCGAAGTGAGCGAGATGATCGGCTGATAATGAAGCTCGACTTTGTTGTCCATGAGCGCTGCCTGGAAATCCATTCTGAGGCGAATGCTCCGCTTGACGTCTTCGTCCATCGACGCTCCGAACACCTGGTACGAACCGCGTCCGCGGTGCTTGGCCGAATACATTGCCTGGTCTGCTCTTCGGAGAATGTCGTCGCTGTGATCGCCGGGCATGATGTGGGCAATCCCGACCGAGGCCCCGCACAAGGCTTTCCCGGCTCCAACGTCGATTGGGCCCCTTACGGAGTCGAGGATTCTCTGAGCCACCATCTCGGCGTCTTGTGGGTGAGGGAGGTGGGTGAGGAGCACGGCAAACTCGTCGCCGCCGATTCGCGCTGCGATGTCGTGCTCTCTCGATGCCCTCTGCAGGCGTTGGGCAATCTCCACCAGCGCTCGGTCTCCGCCCTGGTGTCCGAAAGTGTCGTTCACTGCTTTGAAGTGGTCCAGGTCGATGAAAATCAAGGCCGACGCCGGGTCTCTTCGGAGCGCGGCCTCCTCGAGGCGGGATCTTAGAAGGACCCGATTGGCGAGGCCGGTGAGGGGATCATGGAGTGCCTGATAGCGGAGTTCTTCTTTGAGCCGGGTGAGCTGGGCGAGAGAGTCTTCAAGTTTCCCGTTCTTGAGGGACACTGCGACTTGAGAAGCCATGGTTTCGAGGATGCTGAGGTCGCTCCGGGTGAACTCTCCGACATCGCCTACCGGATCGGTGACGACGAAGAGCCCGACCACGTCGTCGTCTTCGAGGAGAGGAGCCACGATCATGTCGGTCTTCGATTTCGAAGACATCATGAACCCTTTCGAGTCGGAGAGGGCCATGAGAAGATGCGGGTCGGTGATCCCGGCGGGATTCGCTTCCATCACCTCGATGAGGCCGCCCGGACCGTGTGCTGTTGTGAAAACTGTCCGGTGGGGCCCGTCGGGGAAAAGATGAACGGCGGCGTAGTCACCGTCGAAAAGTGATCTGGCCCGTTTCACGATCGCGGCTAGAGCCTCTTCGAGTTGGGGGATTCGGTGGAGTTCTCGGGTGGCTTCGTAGATTGCACTCAGTCGACTGTGTTCTTGGCGCTGCACCATGTAGGCCCGGTAGGCGACGTACAGAAGGCCGATCGGAATCGCTGCCAGCCACATCTGATCCGGACGGAGCCAGATGAGGAAGACTGTGACTATCCCCAATCCGACGTTCATGGTGGCGGCGACGGCTCCGGCGGTCAGGACGTTCGAGAGTTCCTGGCGGGTCACCGATCCGCCAGACAGTCGGATGGCGTAGCTAATCAGAATGTTGGCGATGAGCCAGGCGACGATCGCTCCGGTCCAGATGGAGAAAGTGTTCCTAAAGGCAAGAGGGTCTACTGGGTAGGCGAGCGCTCTAAACACAAGGATTGCGACTGCTGTCTGTAACCCGAATTGGGCAAGGTTGAAGCATGCCTTTGTCATCGGTTGGCGACGGTGGGTCGTTAGTGCGATCGCCACGCCAATCGCTTGGGCAGCAAGAATCTGTATCGGAGGAATCAGGAACAGTCCGAGGACCATGGGGATCTCAGAGAGGGAGAACGAGTAGGCGTGTCGGTGGATCCGGAAGTGGACCACGGTCCGTTCGAAGAAGTAGAAGGCGGCCGCGAAATACAGCCAGTGAACGTGAACCGGGGGTTCGAAAACGGTTGAGGCGTCCCTTAGCCACCAGGCGATCGCTCCGGTTGCGGCCGCGATCACTCCACTCAGTGCCCAAACACCAGTTCGGTTAGCCCCCGGTTGGCTCATGGGTTAGGTCCAACTCTTGGCTGACCAGAAGCCTGACCAGGAGACCCCTGACCAGGAGACCCCGGACCAGGAGACGCCGGACCATGACCCACCAGACCACGACACCCCGGACCATGACCCGCCAGACCACGAGACCCCGGACCATGACCCACCAGACCAAGACCCACCGGACCCGGATCCGCCAGACTCATACCCACCAAGCCAATCCTGCTCGCCTTCGAGGACGACGCCGTCATAGGCCACATGGTGTGATCCTCGGGAGGCTTCGAGCGAGCCAGTCCCGGTTGATGCTGCGTAGGTCTGTGTAGCGTTCTTGGCTTGCCCCCAAGCGAGGCGGCGTAGGTCGACAACCTCAGCAGTGGAGCACCCGGAGGGGGCGCCGCTGATGGTGTCGCTTGAAACAGTAAGGAGCCGCTTCACCTGGTCGGGTTTCAGCTCTGGACGCTGGTCGAGGATCAGAGCTACGGTCCCCGCGACCACCGCAGTGGCTTGCGAAGTCCCGGTCCCTTTGAAGAACCTCCCGTCGACCACCGCCGACGGATACGAGTCGTCGATATACGAACCGGGGACTCGCAGGCCGAGGACTGAACGGCCGGGAGCGAGAACGTCGACGGTCCGCCCGGTTCCGCAGTTGGTGAAGGTAGAGACGGTGTCGTCGGATGGCTTGACGGTTCCTTGGGTCTCCATCGAACCGACGGCAATAACGAACGGATCCTTGGCGGGGTTCCGTAGGGGTTTGGCGTTGCCATCGTTCCCTGCTGCTGCGACTACCACGATTCCAGATTTCCAGGCTTGTTCCACCGCGTAGGCTAACGGATCGATCCGGTAGTCCTGGGTCGAATCGGTCCCAAAAGCAAGGGCGAGAACTCGGACGTTCATCCCGTTGTCTCTCCGATGCTCAACCACCCAGCCTATCCCGGCGATGACTTGGGAGACGTCGGCTAGGCCGATGGCGTTGGCGACTTTCACGTTTACGAGACGGGCGCCGGGGGCGATTCCCTGATATGGGACTTCGCTCTGGCCCCGGGTCTTCCCGTCGCGGTCATCGGCTGCGATGATCGAGGCCAGGTGTGTGCCGTGGCCATAGAAGTCGAGGTGAGCCAGGTTGGGGAAGGCGGAGTCGAACGAGTAGTCGGCGCCGTTCACAATCTTCCCGGCTTTCGAAAGACCAGCGATCGGGACGATTCCGGAATCGATGATTGCCACATCAATCCCTGTGCCGTCGACGCCTCGAGCACGGAGAGTGTCTGCTCCGACGACTTGAGAGATGTGTGCGAGATCCCCTGGACTAGAAGTGCTTCCTTCTTCGGAACTCCATGAACCTCCTGAGGTCTGAATAGCGAAGTCTGGGGTCACCGCTACCACAGAGGAAGAGTGAGCCAGCTTCGTGGCGGAGGTTTCGTCGAGGAGGGCCACAAAACCGTCGATTATCGGGAGTTCCAGGGTGATGGAACCACCGAGCGCCTCCGCTAACGCGGCCGCTTCAGCGGTTTGTGAAGGTGTGGATCTGACGATCCACTTGGTCTGTTCACCGGCCGAGACCGGCATCGCTAATGGTGCGACCATCAGCAACATGGCTACAAGCGCGATCACGCGCGGAAAGGCGATAAGGTGGCTGCCCCGGCCACCGGTGACGGATCCCCGGTACACCGAATCCATGATGTCTCCCAACTTGCACTCGAGTACCTTCTTATCGGCCGGTTTGGGTACGCGACTTGAACAAGTGGGGGCTGAAATTCCGGAATCTGGGCCGGGTTCCTATTTGGATTCTTCACTTGGGTCACATGTAAGGAGCGGGCCCTGAGGGCCCGCTCCACGTTAGGGGATGCAATTGTCAGTTCTGTTCGAGCGGTATCGCCCTCCAACTCCCGTCGGACTCTTGGATAATCACGCTCCCGCCGGAGGGGAGAGAGTCGACTGTCTCTTTGAGGGAGTCGAGGAGTCCGTCGGAAATCGCCACGTCGGAGCGCTTCAGTGCGACCACACTCTTGGCCGCGAGGCCGGAGCTTCGAACCTGAGAAGGCGCCAAACCGCTCACCACATAGAGCGTTCGCTCGGGGACGATCGGGGCTTCGGGGGTGGCTGTCCGATCTGCTCGATGGACCGCCCAATAAAACCCTCCCAGAAGGCCGGTCGCCGCTAATGCTCCGAGGCTGTTGGCGACCGCCGGGGTCATGTCGTCGGTGCTTCCCCCGATCAACGAGTTGAACATTGTGTAGAACAGGGTGATCACAGCGGGGATTGCCACTAAGACCGATCCGGCCATCATGAGGAGGATGAGGCGTTTCCGGGAGGGCTCGGCGAGTTCGGAAGGATCTGCCGAAGCTCGGCGTTGCATCACCGACCACTGTGTCCACCACAGGAGTCCTCCGACGAGGATCGCTACTGCTCCTCCGAGGAGAAGATCAGACGTCTCGGGTGAATTCCCAATTCCCCCATCGATTCTGTAGACGATGGCAGATACCACGAGTCCGACACCGACGGCAGCCGAGACGGCCCCGATGGCCGCGAGGGTCGCGCGGGCCGCTCTGTCGGAGGGGCTTGGCATGGCCGCGACTCTCCGATGGTGAAGGACCGAGACGGATCCGACGATGGCGGCCGCCAGAGCAGTTGGGATAGAACGGGTCTGTGCTTCGAAAGACGTTGACTCGGGGTTCCCGATCCACCATTCGGCGAGAACGAACAGGATTGTCCCAAGAGAGGAGACAGCCATCACTGTCCCTGCCGAAACCCCGAGTACGAGCGTGTGAAGCCGCCTCAGGATCGAGTCGGGACGTTTCCTAGCGTCGAGCCACCAGCTGAGAACCCATACGGTTCCACTTACGAGAAGGAACAGTGCGGTGTTCTTGATGCGCCCTTCCAGATAGTCTCCGGCCAGAGTGGTGTTGAAGAGGGCTTCTTTGCCAGCCTCGAAAACCTGGGCTAAGAGGACTGTCGCTTCGACAACCACCACACCTAGGGAGATGGCCGCCCACGAGATGGGTGAGAGATCACCCGAGGTGGGGTGACGCTGTTCCACCCATCTTCCACCAAGCCACATGAGGCCCCAAGTGAGGCCGAATCCCCAAGTGTCGAGCTCGAAATACCCGTCTGCGAGGCCAACGACACCTTGAGATACCCCGATTAGGCCAGCTATCAGAGCGATGTTGGTCACCCCGAAATGGCACACGGTCCAAGTAGTCGGAGCCTTCTCGATTGACGAAACCACGGCTTTCCAGGTTCCGAGAGCGAGGGGAGCCCCGATCACCAAGAACGAAAGAGCACGAGCGGTCTCTTGGCCTGGATTAGAAAACAGGCTTCCCGACTGGGGAACGGCCGATATGAGACTGGAGATTCCGATCCCAACGAAGATCCAACCGATCGCCGACAGGACGATGAAGAAAGCCGAGCGGAAACCTCCACTGTCAACGGGTCCCTTGGATCCTTTGGATTTTGTCATCGCAACAGCGGCGATCACCAAAACTATGAGAAGAAGGGGTACAAAACCCATTTCGTTACCACCTTTCGCAGAAGGAGTAGGGGACCCGGGTGATGATCCATCCAGGCCCGGTGTTTTCTAGGTCGAACGATTCCTGCTGGTCGTATGGTCCTGACAAGACGTCATTGGGGAGTCGAGTCATCCGTATCTCAACGACCGCTTTATCGCCTCGGATCCTCACGTCTTCGAGTCCGACCCAAGTGATCTCGTCGCCGATGATCCCCAACTCACACGAGGTGTAGGGGAGAGGGGCGTTGTCGTCGTTGGTGAGTGGCGGAAGGAGTGCAGGGTCGACGAAAGCCTCGGCGGCT
>CAYTVW010000046.1:0-10156 GCA_964441865.1 uncultured Acidimicrobiaceae bacterium | reverse complement strand
GGTTGGTCCCCTATCGCATCGCAGCATGTGAAACTCGAGCTAGCTCCGGGCGAGAGCCACCGGGTGATTTTCGTTTTGGGATACGCTGAGAATCCACGCGACAAGAAGTTCGATCCACCTGGGTCGACGACTATCCGCAAGGATGATGTATGGCCGACGATCCGCAAATACCGGTCTGCGGAGGCGGTTGATCAATCGTTTGCTGCCCTTCGTGCCCAGTGGGATGAGTTGTTGGGTGTATTCCAAGTAGAGACTCCGGATATCGACACGAACCGTATGGTGAACATCTGGAACGCATACCAGACAATGATCACCTTCAACCTTTCGAGGTCGACATCGTTTTATGAATCGGGTGTTGGAAGAGGGATGGGCTTCCGGGATTCCAACCAAGATCTAATGGGTTTCGTTCAAATGGATGCCGTTAGGTCGAGAGAGCGGATTCTGGATCTTGCCGCGACTCAGTTGTCTAATGGTGGGGCGTATCACCAGTATCAACCCCTGACCAAGAGGGGGAATGACGCCATCGGCTCAGGGTTCAACGATGATCCTTTGTGGTTGGTCCTTTCCGTGATCTCGTATGTAAAGGAGACGGGCGACTTTGGGATACTCGAGGAGCCGGTCGTCTACGAAAACACTCCGGGGACCGAGCAGGCGCTTCTCGAACACCTCGAGAGGGCTCTCAACTACACGCTTGACCGAATGGGCCCCAACGATCTGCCTCTTATTGGGCGAGCCGACTGGAATGATTGTCTCAACCTGAACTGTTTCTCTGCCGAGCCCGGAGAGTCGTTCCAAACCACTACGAGTCAAGACGGAAAGGTCGCCGAATCAGTGATGATCGCCGGGCTTTTCTGCGCCGCCAGCACCGAAATGATCGGATTGGCAGAGAAGATCGGGCGAATTGACTTAGCCGAGAAATACGCGGGTGCCCGTTCCCGGATGATTGACTCAGTCAACAATGCCGGGTGGGACGGTGAATGGTTTGTGAGGGCGTATGACCATTTCGGGAAGAAGGTCGGGTCGAAGGAATGCGAAGAAGGGAAGATCTTCATCGAATCGCAAGGTTGGTGCGTGATGGGAGGCGTGGGGCTCGAAGACGGTCGAGCGGAGAAGGCACTCGATGCAGTTGCCGAACACCTAGCTACTCCTCATGGGATCGTCTTGAACCAGCCCGCCTACACCTCCTATCACCTTGAACTCGGCGAGATTTCTTCATACCCGCCGGGGTATAAGGAGAACGCGGGGATCTTCTGTCACAACAATGCATGGATCATGGCGGCTGAGGCGATTCTGGGCCGAGGCGACCGTGCCTTCGACTACTACAAGAGGATCTGCCCGTCGGCGAGAGAAGAGATCAGCGAAGTCCACCGAGCAGAACCGTATGTTTATGCCCAGATGATTGCCGGAAAGGACGCTCCGAGTCACGGAGAGGCGAAGAACTCTTGGCTCACTGGAACCGCCGCTTGGAACTTCGTCGCGATAACGCAATACATCCTGGGAATTCGTCCTGCCTTTGACGGACTCGAGATTGCACCCGTTATCCCCGAAACATGGAGCGGATTTAGGGCAAGAAGGGTCGCGAGGGGTGTGACTTTCGACATCGATGTGAAGCGGGCCGGCCCGGGTAACAATGTAAAGATGAAGGTCGAAGGGGCGCCGGTAGACGGGACCGTCGCTCCGATGCCGAGTCCCGGGGTGACGACGGTCAAGGTTGAAGTCGAGCTGGGTTAACAAGGAGCATCAATGCGAAAATACGGTTACTTCGACAACGACGCTCGAGAATACGTTCTCACCGATCCGAGGACTCCCACGAAATGGATCAATTATGTGGGGACTCTCCGTTTCGGGGGCTTTGTCGATACGACTGGCGGATTGCTGATCTGCAAAGGTGATCCTGCCTTGAACCGGATCACCAAATACCTCCCTCAGCTCCCGGACTGCGACTTCAAAGGATCAACCGTATATCTCCGGAAGAAGGAGGGAGAAGGCTTCAAGGTGTTCTCTCCGCTGTTTGTACCGACCCTCAACGACTACGAGAAGTTCGAGGCACGGATTGGTCTGGGGTATACCCGGTTTGTGAACGAAGCATATGGGGTGAAGACCGAAATCACCATCTTCGTCCCCGATGGGGCTCAGACCCTGATAGAAGACATCCGTGTGACCAATATTTCGGATTCAGAAATGAGCCTCGATGTGGTCCCGGTGGTCGAGTACACCCACTTTGACGCACTACGTCAATTCACCAACGCCGACTGGGTTCCGCAGACGATGCAGAGCTGGGAGGTTCAGCAAGGCCGATACACACTTCTCGCTCAGGCGGCATTCATGAAGAGGGGATTCGCTGAGAACTATCTCACGTCGAATCATCCGGTGGATTCTTTCGAGAGCGACCGCAAGGCCTTCCTCGGCGATAACGGGTACGGTGGGTGGAGAAACCCTCGAAGTCTTCATTCAGAGCATCTAGGGAACTCTGAAGCTCTGAGAGGGGATAACGTCGGTGTCCTCCTTCACAGACTCGGCTCGCTGGCTCCCGGGGAATCTCAACGCGTGATCGTGCAACTCGGGCAACAACCCGAGGCCGCGGCCGCCTCGGAAGTCTCCCGCTACCGAGATCCGAATGCAGTCGACCAAGCGTTCGCTTCGCTATCCGAGTTCTGGGATGGCTACCTCAAGGCATACCAGGTGACTACCCCTGACGAAGCGACCAACACCATGCTCAACGTCTGGAATCCGCGACAGGTGTTCATCACGAAGCAGTGGTCCAGGTATCTCTCGTTGTACCAGTTGGGTTTTGGGGCAAGAGGAATCGGGTTCCGAGACAGTTCTCAAGACGTGATCGGAGTGATTTCAAGCGATCCTGAAGGTGGCAGAGAGCTGATCGAACAACTTCTTCACGTTCAGAAGCGGAACGGATCGGCGATGCATCAGTTCAACCCGATGACGATGGTCGCGAACGAGGGTGACTCCCGTGAAATGGAGGACCGTCCGCACTACTACGGCGATGACCATCTGTGGATTGTCCTGGCGGTCTCCCAGTATCTCCGTGAGACCGGGAATCTGTCATTCCTTGACAAGGTGATTCCCTTCTACGAGAAGGGGAAAGACGGTAAGCCAATCGAGGTCGGGACAGTTCGAGAACACCTCCGAAGGGCGATTGAGTTCACTCGGACTGATCTCGGTGCTCACGGTCTGCCCTTGTTGGGTTTTGCCGACTGGAACGACACGATCAACCTTCCTGCCGGAGCGGAATCTGTCTTCGTGGCGAGTCTGTACGGGAGAGCCCTAAAGGAGATGATGGCGCTCGCAGAATTCGAGGGCGACTCCGAAGCCTTGGAGGATTATCGGAAGTCCTGGGAGTCGATGAGAGACACAGTGAACTCGCAGGCATGGGATAGGGACTGGTATATCAGGTATTTCGATTTCGATGGGCAGCCATTGGGATCGATCACCAATCCGAATGGGAAGATCTTCGTGAATGCGCAGTCTTGGCCGGTTCTCTCCGGTTTCGCGACTCCGGAGCGAGGTGTGAAATCCCTGGACTCAGTGAGAGAACGCCTCAACACGAAATATGGAATCAAGCTCTCGACGCCGGGATTCGACCACTTTGACCCATCGAAGGGTGGTGTCACCACCTTCCCACCAGGGGCCAAGGAGAATGGTGGGATATTCCTGCACACGAACCCGTGGATGATCATCGCCGAAACCCTTGTCGGTAGGGGTGATTATGCGTTTGAGTATTACTCACAGCTTCTTCCCGCTTCGAAGAACGAGATTCTCGACATCTATGAGATCGAGCCTTTCGTTTATGCCCAGAACATCTTGGGAGATGAGCACCCTCAGTTTGGGTTGGGAAGGAATTCTTGGCTGAGTGGTACGGCTTCGTGGATGTACACAGCAGCGACGCAGTTTCTGCTCGGGATCCGACCTGAACACGAAGGTTTGGTAGTGGATCCGTGTATTCCTCCGTCGTGGCCTGGCTTCAGTGTCACCAGAAGGTTCCGAGGAGCCATCTACAACATCGTGGTTGAGAACCCGGATCATGTTTCGAAAGGTGTCCAACGGATGGAGATTGACGGTGACTCGGTGGAAGGGAATGTGATTCCACCTGTGTCAGGAGGTACAGTCTCGGTCCGGGTAATAATGGGATGATCGAAGAAGACTATTACGGGTGGTCGAGCGCCGTCCTGGCTAACGAAAAACTTGAGATTCGGTATCTGACCGATGCTGGGCCGCGAGTGGTCGGCTTTGGGCCGGCCGGTGGGCCGAATCTCCTCGCTCGAACCCCCGATGTGAGTTGGGATGTATCAGGTCGGCGGTTCCATCTGATGGGGGGACATCGATTTTGGTATGCCCCGGAAGTCACCGGGAGATCAGATTGGCCTGACACGGAAGGACTCAAGGCCGAGGAGACTCCTACTGGGGTACGTCTGATCCAACAGCCCGATCCGTATGGGATATCTAAGGAACTGGTATTGGAGTTGGTCGCAAATGAGCCTCACGTCCGAGTGACTCATGTTCTTCGAAACGAATCGGACTCTCCAACAGAGATCGCTCCTTGGAGCATCACACAGATGGCGTTGGGCGGAACAGCTCTTCTTCCTCAGGCGACGATGCCGACAGAAGGAATGCCACTATTCCCCAACCGGGGAATAGTGATCTGGCCATATTCAAAATGGAACGATCAGAGGATCGTTTGGGGTGATCCCCTGATTCGAGTCGAAGGTCTTCCCGGCGATCCGCCGTTGAAGATCGGGTACTTCAATCCACACGGTTGGCTCGGGTATCAACTCGACGGATGGGTATTCGTGAAGCGTTGGATCCCGAGTCCTGGGGCGAAGCACACCGACGAAGGTTCGAATGCGGAAATCTACGTGAACGACGTGTGCTTGGAGCTTGAAGCTTTGGCGCCGTTGGAGATTCTCGAGCCGGATGAGACTGTCCGCCATGTTGAGACTTGGGAAGTCTTCCCGGTCGATGCAGCGGAAGAGCGGTTGAGACTGGACTGAGCAGCAAACACCTCGGGGTTTTCAAGGGTGCTTACAGAAAAGGAACCCTGACCGGACTAGAACGGTAAACCGAGAGTAGGGGTTCGTGCGAGATATACACGTGGACGCGCGACGCCCCGCGTGTGACACTGGTTCCGTAGGAACGTTGGCGGGCCCGGTCGGCCCTCAATTGGCCGGGCCCGCTCCAATTTCATGGCATTCGGATTCCGAGATTGCGGCACTCGAAAACCAAGCCAATCCATCTAGGAGGGCGGGGTTCAAGCGGCCTTGTTCAGGTGGGTTGTGTCGGAGCGGATCTCGACTACGGGGTCGATCGTCCGAAGGCGATCCCATGCGTAGAGCGCAGCCAGGAGTCCAAAGCCGGAGGCCATCAACCCGAAGGGAGTGGCTGTGGCGATGGAAAACGCCAGGGTGAGGGCGCTGAAGATGAGGCCTTCGAAAACCGTGAGCCCGAATACGAATTTGCTGATCATCATGGATTACTGGTCGGCCGTTGTGCGAAGCGGTGAAGCAGAGAAAGGGAAATGATTCTTGGGACCTACTATCTCAGGCGAGTTCTCTCCCAATTCCAGGCGTCGCGGCACATATCGGTGGTCGACAGGGTCGCTTTCCACCCAAGTTCTCGGAGAGCTAGCGATACATCTGCCCATACTTGCGGAACATCCCCTTCACGGCGGCCAACAACCTGTCGAGGAATCGTCAATCCTGTGGCGGTCTCGAATTCTGAAATGAGTTCGAGGACCGAAGTGCCCTTCCCGGTTCCAAGATTCCATATCGCGAAGGTGGGATTGTCAAGCATCCGTCGGTAAGCAGCAGTGTGCCCTTTCGCTAGATCGACTACGTGGATGAAGTCTCTGATGCCTGTTCCATCAGGCGTCGGGTAGTCATCGCCAAAGATTTGAAGGCAAGGGAGGATTCCGACCGCGACCTGTGTCAGATAGGGCATCAGGTTATTGGGGGTTCCAGTCGGTGCCTCTCCGATCAACCCTGAAGGGTGAGCTCCGACGGGGTTGAAGTATCGAAGAATCCCAATGTTCCAGCGAGGATCGGACCGGAAGAGATCGGCCAAGATCTCTTCGATCATCAACTTGGTCCGTCCATAAGGGTTAGCGGGAGACGCCGTGGGAGTCGTCTCTGAGACCGGGACTGTGAGGGGATTGCCATAGACGGTCGCAGAAGAGCTGAAAACCATCGTCCTCACTCCCCCATCATGCATGGCCTGAAGGAGCGATATGGTGCCTCCAACATTGTTGCTGAAATATTCAAGCGGAGAAGCGACGCTTTCCCCCACTGCCTTATGTCCAGCGAAATGAAACACAGCGTCGAAATCACCGTCGGAAACGAGTTCACCGATCCTCTCCCGATCACGTATATCGAGGACATGGAGCGGGACCTGGACGCCTGAAATCTCAGCTATTCGATCTATCACCGAAGGGGAAGAGTTGCTGAGGTTGTCGAGGATCTCGATCGTGTGACCTTCGGCCAAGAGCTCGATTACGGTGTGGCTTCCGATGAATCCGGTTCCACCTGTGACAAGGATCCGGGTTGAAGACCTGGTCAATCGGAGACTCCAGACAGGCCAGCAGCCCTGAGCCGATCGCGAATCTTGTCGGCGGCTTCAGCCAATTCTTCTTGGGAGACGGAAGAAGCAGCCCGTGCAAAGTCGAGATCGTGGGGATCCCAGATGGGGGTGACGTGGATGTGACAGTGATCCACCTCGAGCCCGGCGATCATGAGTCCAACCTTGACGGGGCGGAAAGCCTCGGAGATCGCTCTTGCGATTTTCTGGGCGACATCGAACATGCGGTCACGGGTGCGATCTGGTAGGTCGATCCAGTGGTCGATTTCTTCGATCGGAACCACCAAGACATGGCCTTTGGTGAGAGGGTTGATCGAAAGGAATGAGACACAGATATCGTCTTTCCAGACAAAGACTCCCGGTATCTCGCCTTGGATTATTCGGGTGAAGATGGTGGACATGTCCGCAACTCTAAGCGATCTTCAACCGTGAGGTTGCTCAAGTTGATGGTCCGGAGATTGAAGCCCTGTGAGATCCATAGTCCGCATGAATGACCAAGAAACCCTGTGAATGGGAGATGGCCCGTGTCGACGAAGAGCGGACTTGTGGGTCTCTGACGGGTAGCCCTTGTTCCTTCCGAAATCGTAGACGGGATAGGTTTCCGCCTTCGCACGCATGATTCGATCACGGGTTACCTTGGCGAGGATCGAGGCGGTGGCTATCGAAAGAGACTTCTGATCGCCCTTGACGACGGTCTCTACAGTCTCTTCGTCGGTGAAGTTGTGGTTCCCGTCGACGAGTAAACAATCTGGGGTGGGGAGACTAGAAAGTGCTCGCCCTGCTGCCAGACGGAGGGCCTCCGACATCCCCAATCTGTCGATTTCTTCACAAGAGGCATGTCCAACTGACCACTGACACCAGTCAGCGAGTCGATCGAACATCCTTTCCCTTTCCGGTTCGGAGAGCATTTTGGAATCGCGGATCATGTAAATCCGTCGATCTTGTGGGAGAAGGGCCGCTCCGACGGTCAATGGGCCCGCCCACGAACCACGTCCAACCTCATCAATCCCGATGACACTTCGGCCTTCGATCCACCATTTCTTCTCGCGGCTCAGATTGGGAGGAGAAGCCTTCTGAGACGGGCGCGACTTAGTCATCCTGGCAATGATTGCAGATCTTCCACCGGGAGCGCTGCTAACGGCTCAGGAGTGGAGAAACGACTTCTCACATAACTCGACAGGCTTCAGACTGTCTCTTACGCGGATGTGAACTGGACCCTCAAAACCTGACGGTAGATATCCGAACCCGATTCCTCGGCTCAACAACGGTGAGAAATTCCCCGAAGTGACGAATCCCTCCAACGGTCCCGCAAGCAGTGTTTGCCCGTGTCTCGGGGGTTGACGGTCGGGCATTTTGAATTTCACGAGTCGTTGAGGGATTCCGTCCTTCTTCATTTGTTCTAATGCCTCTCGGCCGACGAAGTCGTGACCGAAATCCACGGCGAAACCCAAACCGGCCTCAAGGGGGGTGATGTGATCATTCATCTCATGTCCCCAGAGCGGCAGGGCGGCTTCTAGACGGAGAGTGTCTCGAGCTCCGAGTCCGCACGGAGCGCCTCCGAGGTTCTCGACTTCGAGGACAAGTCGAGAAGCTATTGCGGGGTCTAGGACTACTTCGCCACCCAGTTCGCCTGTGTACCCGGTGGTGGCGACTCGGATCGGATGTCCTCTCCATTCCGTGACGGTCGTATGGAACCTGGGAGCGCGAAATCCGAGAAGCTCCTCGATGATATCGGGAGCTAACGGGCCTTGGATGGCAACAGATGCGGTACTCGACTGGAGATCGACTGGATTGGACCCGGCATCAGCGAACGTTTTGAGGACTCTTTGGTGGTTGGCAGCGTTAGGGGCGACTAGGAAACCTTCGGGGAACCGCCAGATAACCATGTCGTCGACTACTCCCCCAGTTTCATTGAGAATCAGGGTGTATTGGGTATGGCCCGGCTCTAGCGTCTCGACGGAGTTGGTGCAGAGACGCTGAAGAGTGGAGACAGCCTTTGGCCCGTCGATCCAGAACCGTCCAAGGTGGGATACGTCGAACCACCCGCATCGAGTTCTTACTCTTTGGTGCTCTGCCAGAACTGATTCGTATTGGAGCGGCATCTCCCACCCGCCGAAATCTACGAATTTGGCGCCGCGTTCAGAGTGGAGTTCATGGAGAGGTGAACGGACCATCGCTAGTTTCTCATTTCTCGGAGATTGCTTCTAGTCGTGACGCATTCGTCGTGTCGCACTCCCCTATTTACCGCGTTCACGCAGTTTCACCACATGGGGAGGGCCGGGTACGCGCGTCGGAGCGGATTCATGAAGGTTTTCGGGCGATTCCAAGCCGTATTTCACCACGAGATGAAGATAGTCTCGCTGATACAGGACTTTGCAGTTGAGCTCTGGATAAAGCTCCTTGAGACGGCGAACCTTGGCGTTCTTCTTGGTGACGAGTTTCTGGCTCATCGTGGTGATCTCGATGTATTGATCATCTTCGGGGAGATAGAAGTCGGGACGGAACATCTGAGAAGGGTTTCCCTCGCGGTCCCAAGCGATCGGGAACGCCCTAGGTTCGTATTCCCAAGGAATGCCATAGAAGTCGAGGAGTAGAGCGAACTGTCGCTCGCTGTTATGAGCGAAGCGGGGTTGACAATCGGAGGCAGCCTCAGGGCTCAGGGCGCCTCCGCTCCGGCCAGCTCAGAGATCGGCTCTTTGTCAGGGTAGAGTCGATGGAGTTCTCCTTCGACTTCGTCTTGAACAGGGCCGACGGCTATTCCGAACACGCCCTGGCCACGTCGGAACACGTCTACCACTTCATCGGGGCTGGAGGCAGCGTAAATTGTCTGGCCGTCGGAAAGGAGGGTCATGTCGGTGAGCGGCTGTTTCAGCTCGAGCTGCTTCTGAAGAATTTCTACAGCGACGCGAATTCTCTTGAGAGACATCCCAGCGTCCAAGAGACGTTTGACGACTTTGAGCTGAACGATGTCGCCGAATGAATAAAGCCTCTGTGAACCAGAACCTTGCGCGTCAGCGAGGGTTGGTCGAAGCAAATTGGTCCTAGCCCAGTAGTCGAGTTGCCGGTAGGTGATACCTACTATCCGACACACTTGGGGAGCTCGGTAACCATTTTCGACTACCCCGTCAGTCGGTTCGGGAGTCCCGAACGCTGTCTCTTTGGTCTCGTTCACTTGCGGTTGCACCAGAAAAGCCTCCGATAGTCATTGAACCGCTTCAGAGTTCCGCCTGAGCGATTACATCCTCGTAATTTCCAGCGCGTAAGCAAGCTACCTTAACTACCTAGGGGTTGTCAACAACCATTGTGGATAACTCACCCTTGACAGGGAAAGCATGACTGGTCCCAGGGGTTACGATTCCGGTTCGGAGTCTTGATTTGGATCGATGAAATCCTCGGCTGTGACGTCTTCGAGGGCTTCTCGGAATTTGGCTATGGTCGCTTCCTCGTCTTCTTCTCCGAGCTCGATTCCAGCTGCGTCGAGAACGGCAGGAGACGCGAATACGGGTGCCCCAGTACGGACAGCCAACGCGATTCCGTCTGAGGGGCGCGAAGACACTACCTCTCTCCCCCG
>CAYTVW010000045.1:4117-10257 GCA_964441865.1 uncultured Acidimicrobiaceae bacterium | reverse complement strand
AAGCCAGAATGCAGAGAGAAGCGATGACCGTCCTCCACCAAGCCGGAGATTCCCAAGTGACGGTAGACACACTCGTAGTGGTAACGAGGAGCCCAACGAACAGCCACATCACCGGCTCAATCTCGAATACCGGAAATAGGAACTGCTGCTGTCCCAAATACCCAACGACTCCGACTGCGATTCCCCTCAGATGGGCCCGGGACAGTAAAGCAACCCTGGCCCGCCTCAAAACAAACACTCCAGCCGTCAAATAGAGGGCCAGAGCTGGGATCCCCGCAACAGCCGCAATGTCCAATGCACCCATGTGTGCTCTGTCCGGAGTCACTCTTCGCCCGAATTCTCGTTCGTATTCCTCATCAACATGACTGGGGAAAACGATCCGATATCCTTCGGGCCCATGACCCATCACAACGTCTTCTCCAATCACCCTAAGGGCGATACTCCACTCAGAAACTCGACCTCTGGCTGAAGCTTCCGATTGAAAGATCTCTCTAATTCGACCTCCTGCTGGAGAAAAACAGATCAAGACCACCAGAACCGAAGCGCCCACCGCCACCCACGGAACCGACAAGGACCGCCGGTGAACCCATCCGATGAAGAGGAACGCGACGACAACACCTACCAGAGCCGCGCGACTCTCCGAAACGACGAGAGCAAAGGTACCCAATCCGAATCCGCCACCAGAGGCCCATCGCCACCAACTGTTCTCCGACCGAATCGATTCAAAGACGACGGGGAGCATCAACACCAGCGCTCCTCCGAGGTAGGACGCGTTCCCATAAGTCCCGCCGGGTCGAACTCCCGCCAGATCAACAGGTGCCCGGCCAAGAACCTCCGCGACCGTGTATACGCCGATCCCGATGACAGCTATCACAACTGACCTCGAGAGCAAGCGGATTGATTGCGGATCACCGAGTTGTTGCCCGACCAGATAGCAGGCGCCAATTAACGCCAGAGTAAGGAACCCGAAACGCCGATCAGGTGTCCCCAGCCAAGCATGAAGAGTGTCCGACCCCGCGAACGCGGCGATCCCGACCCAAACGAGGAATCCCCCCCAACAAATCGCGGAGAGTCGGTGGAAGGACCATCTCGGAATGAGCGCCACCGAGACCGGGACCAGTGCCCCCAGAAGCATCCACTTGGTCGGCCCGAACGGCGCCCAGCCCCACGGATCGAAAGAAAGAGATAGCGCTAGGACCAGTCCTGAAGAAACCAGTGCTGCGCCTCGGTTGGTCATAGTCGACGAGAGTATCCCCCACTCAGAAATGGACCCAAACGAAGCTTCTTCAACGCAACCTAGGAGAGCCCAGATCCGACCCTGGATGAACATCTAGTCTTCGTTCAGAATCCCTTATGTAAACCATCCGATGAAGTCATGGATGTCTGGGAACACCAGACCACAGAAGATGGCTAAGACGAGTGCCAAGCATCCCCCCACCATGAGTTGTGCCGGAGTGATCTCGTTAGGCAGACGGATAGCAAACGTCTCATCCACCAGAGTGACCCCACCCACTACGACCGCGGCCACCCCAGCGATAGCGAGGAGCATCACAACAAGGGTCGATAGGAAGAAGTTCACCACAAGCAGTCCTCCCAACACGGTGATGAGGATCTTCTTGAGATCGGCTTCTTCGAACCAGTCCAAGACTCTGTACCACCAGTCGGCCGCCTGGTCTTTCAGGCTCCCTCTTTCTTCCTTGGTCTTCTTGACCTTCACCTTCTCCCCGACAACAGGGAGACCCTTGGCATCGCGATCTCGGCTCAGCGAACCCGTAGACGTGAACCCGGCCTTCTTAGAATCCGCCTTCTCCTTCGAAGACCGAGAGGACCCCTTCTTTCCGGTCATCGACTCTTCAATGGAATCCCCATGGGAAGCCGTTTGGCGAAGCTTCCTGAAATCTCCGGAATCGACTCGGGGGACCGCTGCCCTCTGCGTTGGTTGTTGACGACGGGGTCGCTCGACGGGTGGAGCTACCGGCTGACGTGGCTCGGTTGGGACCATCCCCGACATCTGGCTGAACGGAGTGAACTCCAGTTCATCGTCGGATTCATCTGGCGTGCTCTCTCGGAATACTGGCGGGTTACCCGGTCCTTGGGCTCCGGGCTGCGGAGGATAGGGTGCACCACCCTGCTCAGGACCCGGTGGATAAGGCTGGGGCGAACCCTGCTGCGATTGCGGAACAGGTGGTTGCGGGTATTGCGGATACCCCGGTCCGGGTTGTGACCCGACTGGCCCAGCCTGAAACTGAGGAGGCTGATACGGCTGCTGACTCGGAGGCTGTCCGTAATACCCCGGAGGCTGCTGCGGATACTGAGGCGGCGACTGTGGCTGCTGCGGATACTGAGGCGGCGACTGTGGCTGCTGCGGATATTGAGGCGGCGACTGTGGCTGCTGCTGCGGCGGATTCTGAGGGTATTGAGGGGTCCCCTGCGGCGGGTACTGTGATCCGGGCTGCTGAGGATATTGGTCGGGCGTTTGAGGAGGTGGATACGCGCCAGGAGCCTGCGGGGAACCTTGTGGATACGAACCGGGTTGGGGTTGCTGCTGAGGTGGGTAGGGCGGTGCCCAGTTAGGGTATCCCGGGGCCTGCTGGGGTACCTGGTAAGTCGGTTGTTGGGGAGGTTGTGCAGAACCGTAGCGAGGGCCCCCATGACGAGTCCTCGGTTCGTCGTACTCGGGAACATCAGGCAAGTCGTCAAAGACGCTTTTGATCAACGAGTCGTCTATGTCGTCGGACTCGGTTTCTTGGTATCCGTCGTCGAAATCTTCGTATTCTTCTTCTGTGTTTTTGCGGCGGCCCCGCCCAAACAGCCCCTTCTTCTTCGCTTTCGAAGGTTTGGATTCCACCCGATACTCGTCGACTTCCGCGAGAAACCTCCGGGCCTCTTTCAGTTTGAGGGCAAGCCGATCTCCGTCGACCTGAAGGTGAATCGAGTCAGGGCGTTCCGATATGACGATATCTGCAATCCGCCATGATCCGATCGAGTGGCGACCGGAGGCAAGGTTCAAAGAGCCGTTCTCGACGCGAACAGTCGCCGGCAAATCGTCGGCGTCTCCCGCCATTCTCATCTGTCCGTAATAGACCGCCATCCTGCCACCTCCTGCCATCAGGGCATTCAGTCAAACCACCAATATACGACTTCCGGGAGTCGAGTTCGAAAGCCTTACTCGCCTCTCACCTTCAAGAAGGCCCCCCTAGGAAGACTCTGGCAATCGTTTTGGCTCCGATGGGTCCATCGGAGGCTTCTCTCAGTCTTGCACACGGTACCTTCGAACAAGCGCTACTACCACCAAGCGTTCGATACCCGCCCCAACAGACTAGCCCCTGATTCTTCTCCGGATTCTCACCGATATGCCCCGCAACAACCATTAACCAACAAATCGTCTGATTTCGGAAGCGAGAAGTGCCGAGTGGGTCCATGGGAGTTCGTGTTTCCCATCCCGGACCTTAATCACCTCCACCTGCTTGAGCAGACCGGCAAGTCGATGCTGCCACTGCGGATTCACCAGCTGGTCTTTCTCGGGGATGATCACCAGAGCTGACTGATCAAGCTGTCCAATCCAAGAAGTCGAGTCGAATCCGAAAAGCGCGCCAGCCGCTCTTGTGACCGATTCGATATCCCTTCGATGCGCTTCCTCCCATGCCCAAGTCGCGTACCGGACTTCGGTGGCCCCAGTCGCGAGCAGATAGAGCGCCCGGACATCCGACGATCCGATACCAGTCAGTCGCTCTACCCCTCGAGTCAGCCGGACGAACAACCACCTCAGAGAAGCCTCTGTCCGCGGGTGTGTAGCGAAAGTGGCAATCAGCACCATCTTGGTAACCAGATCGGGACGAGAACGGGCTAGAGCCTGGGTCACCACCCCTCCCATCGAATAGCCAACGAAGGCAGCGGAATCCACCCCGACGGCCCCGAGGACTCCAGCCAAATCGCTCGCATAACGATCGATCCCGGATCTCCCTACTCCGGGTGGGGTCACTCCATGGCCTCTCTGATCGACCATCGTGACTCGATAGACCTCGGCCAAGGCCGGGCCAACCTTGTACCACTCCGAGAGAGAAGAGCCAGCCAATCCATGGACAAGGACGATGTTCGGAGCATTCTCGGGACCGATCTGACGAACGGCATATTCGTTTTCCCCAAAGAACACGATCCGTCCCGGGACTCTCCAGGGATGCTTATGCCCGAATCGAAGGTTCTGGATTATCGACGGAGCAAACGCCCTGACCACCAAAGCCCAAAGCATGCATTTCTTTGGGCCATTCATCTTGTGCTCTCCCAATCCCTGGACACGGCACGGACGCCATCGCAGACAGCCACCGCTGCCCGCCTTTTTGGAAACCGGTCCCGAATTCTCTGGCTTGTAGACGCCACAGAGACCAGGCTACCCCAGGACATCAGATCGTCGAGGAGGTCCTTGTTCAATGTCGGCTCGAATCTGATCGAGCGTCCCGAACGGATCGGGCCCCGTCATATAGACAGTCACACCAACTTCCTCATAGGCTGCGATGAGATCTGGGTCTGGAGGACCACCGAGGATTATTTCTATCGGTGAGTCTCGGAACAAGCTCAGATACTCCAGGTCCTCCTTCAATGCCGAAGGGTCGACAAAGGGGCCATCGATACATATCGGGAAGTAACCATCAAAACGAGCGGCCCGTCGGATCGGGCGGTTGCTCAAGCGAGCTGACGCTACCCAAATTGGAATGCGAGGCTGGACGGGTTTGGGAGCAAACCGATTCTCTCTGACCGTGTAGTACTCGCCAGAGAATTCGAAAGACTCCCCCGAAAGGATCCCCTCGATGATGGCAAGGCCTTCCTCCAGCATGTTCGCCCTGGTCCTGGGGTCTTCGGGCTCTCCGAAGGTCCCGAATTCTGTGGACGGCGGGTGACCGATTCCTACCCCCAGATCGACTCGACCCCCAGAGAGGTGATCGAGAGTCACTACCTCCCGGGCGACCACCCAAGGCCGCCGCCGAGGAATGGGTGTCACCATCGGACCAATGCGGATTCTCGATGTCGCCTGAGCGATCGCACCCAGCGTCACCCACGGCTCCGAAAACGGGAGTCCCGGATCGAGAACGATATGATCCCAAAGGTAGAAACCACTCCATCCTGCGCTTTCTGCTCGAACTGCGAGGTCTACCAGAACTGATGGATCTCCCAGTTCACCGAAATTGGGGAGGCTGACGGCAAATCGCATCCGCCAAAGATACTTTTCGCAAACCCTTCCTGCTCGGCTATGATCAGGTTTGCTCGCTGACCCAGGCGACCGCGAGCCCCCTTATCACTCTTCCCCCATCCTTATTCATATAGTCCCTGGCATCGAGGTCAGAATGCTTGATCAATCCGTGTTTCTCACAACTGAAGCCCACGCCAAGCTCGTAGCCGAGCTCGAAGAGCTCACCACAACGGGTCGGGCCGAGATCGAGGTCCGCATCCAAGAAGCGCGTGAACACGGGGACATCCGAGAAAACGCAGACTATGACACCGCCAAACATGATCAGGGGATGCTCGAAGCCAGGATTCGCCAGATATCTCAAATCCTCGAATCAGCCGAGGTAAGAGAGGTCAAGGTCTCCGACGAAGTGGTCGTCGGTTCGCTGGTCACTGTGGTCGACGACGACGGCGATAGCATCGAATACTTCGTAGCTCCACCAGAAAACAAGTTGCCGGGAGTAATGCTTGCCTCTCCGTCGGGTCCTCTCGGCTCGGCACTCCTGGGTGCCCGGATTGGCGACGAGGTCTCCTACACAGCGCCGGCTGGAATCTTCAAGGTCAGAATCACTGAGATAAGACCCTTCAAAGCCTGATTCACCTCGGTTGAATTCAAGGTAGCCTTCATCCTCGTCAACTTCGACGCGGGAGAAGACTTAACGTGAGACTCCGTCTACGACGTCCGAGAGATATGGCACGTCTTCTCCGTGCCGCGGCTCGACGACGCCCCGAAGAAGTCGAGGATTACCTCGATGAACACGTAGAAGAGTGGACCGCTCTGGCGGAAGTGTCGCCTGGCGACGCCGCCGATATCTTGGAAGCGCTTGACGACGAAGCGGCCTCCGATCTGATAGCCGAACTCGAAACCGAGGAAGTTGCGGAAGTCCTGGGTATTGCCGGCCGGCGCGAGCCCGCGAAGG
>CAYTVW010000045.1:0-4107 GCA_964441865.1 uncultured Acidimicrobiaceae bacterium | reverse complement strand
TTGCGGAAGTCCTCACAGAGCTTCACGCCCATCTGGCGGCTGACATCCTCGAAGATCTACCTGCACAGGCGGCGGCCGACGTCCTGGCCGAAATGCTCCCTGAAGACGCGGCCGACGTCCTGGCAGCAGTCGAAGACGAAGCCAGTGCCCAAAACCTCCTCGATCTGATGCCGGCCGAGACAGCGGCAGAGATAAGGCAACTCCTCGAGTACCCAGCCGATTCGGCTGGTGGCCTAATGACAACCGATATCGCAAAGCTTCCTATTGGATTGACAGCGGGAGAGGCTATCGAACGGGTCCGCGCCCTGAGCGAAGAACTCGAGTCGCTTTCTTACGTCTACATAGTCGACGAAAGCGGAGAGCTCAGAGGAGTCCTCTCATTCAGGGAACTCGTGTTCAACCCTCCATCTTCAACCCTGAACGATGTCATGATCCACAATCCAATTTCTGTCGGAACTGACACCGACCGAGAAGTCGTTGCCGACCTGATCCGTCGCTACCACCTGTCGGGAGTCCCGGTGGTCAATCCATCTGGCGTGTTAGTCGGAATGGTGACCGCTGACACCGCACTCGAAGCTGTTCACCTGGAAGCCTCCGAGGACTTCGCAGTCGCGGTGGGAGCCGGCTCCGACGAGACCACCCGGACGCCCCTCACCGATTCGATCAGGGCTCGCCTCCCGTGGATCGGCCTCGACATCATCGTCTCAGCCTCAGTTGTATTCGCGATCTCTCGTTTCGAAGGGATTCTTTCTTCGATAACCGTTCTCGCAGCTCTGATGCCGCTTGTCGCCCGAGTCGGAGGAGACTCGGGCGCCCAGAGCCTTGCAGTGGTGATCCGTGGTCTCGCCTCCGACGAAATCCAAGGCTCATTCTCCCTTCGAGTCATCAGACGCGAAGGACTGATCGGGTCAATCAACGGCATTGTCATCGGCCTCCTGGCTGGGACCCTGGGGTTCGCCATTCAGAGCCTGACAGGAGGAGAACAACCTTTCCGCATTGGAACGGTGATGATGATCGCCACGTTCGTGAATATGACAGTGGCGGGTTTGGCAGGGGCGGGGATACCTCTCGCTCTCCGGCGGCTTCAGCTCGACCCAGCTCTCGGTTCGAATCTCTTCCTAACCACCATCACCGATTTGATCGGTTTCGCCGGTTTCCTGGCGGTAGCTAGCGCGATGTTGTAGAGAGGATATAGCCCCAGATGATCGTCCCTTCTCCCAACACGCAGAGCCGCCAAGAGATATCCTGACCAGGTGGCCGGGGAGGGAATGCGTTTTCGCTTGTTTCTGGTACCACTCGTGGCATTCCTCGTGATTTCGATCGGAGTAGTGACACCAACGAGCGGTGCCTCTGACTGTGTGCCCAGGACTCTCTCAAGTCTGGGGCCACCACCGAAGGTCCTAGAGACTGGCCACTACCAAGACGGAACCGTCTATACCGATCCTTCTACTAGTGACAGTACCTCAGGCTCATCCAACTCCTGGGACTGGTGGACCGGAGATTCAACCGCTCAAGCGACATCCGCCACGACTCGACCAAGCTCTCAAGTCGTCTACTGCGACACTTATTGGGATATGACCTACCCAATCGTCGGAGAATCGAGGATCACCTCGGTTTTCGGAGATGTGAGGGAAGACGGTTGGCGCTGGCATGCCGGAGTTGACTTCGTAGCCGACAAGTGGACTCCCATCGTCGCCGCCGCCGACGGAGAGATCTCACGGATGAACAACAACCCTTACGACGTCGATTGCTGTTGGGTCGTGGTCGGCCACGAAGCCGGATGGGAGACCCTCTACGCTCACCTCACAAACGACACTCCAGGGACCGACGACGGATCTCTGGCCGGGATCAGGCCCGATCTCCGAGTGGGATCTAAGGTGAAAGCAGGAGAGGTCGTTGGATGGGTAGGAGACTCCGGGAACGCCGAAGACTCGGTTCCCCACCTCCACTTCGAACTCCGGATGCCCGGCAGAGAGCCGGTCGATCCACTGCCCAGCATCAAGGCGGCCTCGCCTCATCCGATAGCGAACGAGCTTCCTGATTCGTTCGTAGGGCCTTTCGTCGACGATGACCAACTGGGAGACGTCCCCTACGTCTCGATGCTCCTCGCGGGCTCGGCCCCATGGAATGACGAATGGGGACTCCACGTTGGACACGAAGAATTGGCGACCCTGGAAGACGTACGACTCTGGATCGAATACGCATCCATAGAGCCATTCGCCCCGAGGTGGATGCGAAAACCCGGTCGTTCGGCCCCCTGCGTCAGCGATTCTTGCGAGCAACCGGTGCGTCTTGCGTCGGCTCTGACCCTTCTGATGGCGGCCTTCGATCGAGGTGTTTCTGTAGATCCGATACAGACCCATTCTCGATACCAACAGATGTACGAAGGTTGCTTCCCCTATTCCTCGCCAAATGATCTGCTGACCAGAGCCCAACTCGATCGACTAGTCGACCGGATCGAAGAACCGGTGAAAATCCCAATCTGCTCGGACTTCAACTGAACTCATTGGGGTTCTTCGACCCTCGCTCGCTCCACCCGCTCCCTGAAACGTTCCTTGAGGTTCTCGGCTACCGGACCTAACGCCCAGTTCCTGTCCCCCACTGCCGAGACCACTCGAATCTCATGACCGGTTGACATCGCAACCACTTCTTCAGCGTCGTCGAGCCGATCCAACGGAAACCGACCTTCCCTGAGAGTGAGTCCGGCATCATCGACCAACTCCAACACATAACGTCGTGTAATTGAATCCAGAATTAACAAGTCAAGAGAGGGAGTCTCAAAACAATCTCCGACAACCCAACCCACGGAGAAGGTCGGCCCCTCAAGAATGACTTGCTCCTTCGACAACAGAAGTGCGTCGTCGAAACCGTCCTCTTTGGCCAAACGCGATGCCGCCATATTGGGGGCATACGAAATCGTCTTGGCTCCGGCCAACGCCCAGTCGACTCCGGCCGAATGCCAGGGAGCGACCGTCGGCCTGAGAGTCAGAACCTCTTGGATCTCAGGCATCTGGTGATGCATCACTACACAACGGCCGGGATCGTCGAAATCTGGGATCGCGGATCCTCGGGTGATGATGATCCTCACAACCCCGTCTCCGCCTTCGCGCCCAACGCTCAGAGCCCACTCCCGAATCTTGTTCCGAGGAGGCAAAGGTATGCCGATACGGGCCGATGACCGCTCCAGTCGATCTAGGTGCCAATCGAGGCCGAGAAGGAAACCCCCGTAGCTTTTCATCGCCTCGAACACCCCATCTCCTCGCACCACCGAAGAATCGGCCACCGAGATGCTGTCAGCAGGAACACCATCGACTAGAGAGATCATCTCGTCAGACTAACCGAGTCAACGGCACATCACTCCGGAATCAGGATCAGTGTCGGTAATGGTTGGTGATCGGGATCCGTCTGTCTCTACCGAAGCCTTTGGGAGTGACTCGGACTCCCGGAGCAGATTGGCGACGTTTGTATTCACTTCGATCAACCATGCTCACTACACGACGAACTAACGACTCCTCAAAACCCATGGTGACAAGTCCCCCCTCCGAAACGTCCCCTTCAATGTAGGCCTCGAGCACAGAGTCGAGAAGATCGTACGGCGGGAGCGAATCCGAGTCTCTCTGGTCTGGTCGAAGCTCGGCAGATGGAGGCTTCTCGATGCTGGAGATCGGAATAGCCTCCGAAATGTGATTTCGCCACCTGGCAAGTTCATAAACCTGTGTCTTGAAAACGTCTTTCAGAACGCCAAAACCCCCAGCCATATCCCCGTAAAGAGTGGAGTACCCAACTGCAACTTCGCTCTTGTTCCCCGTGATCAACACGATTGGTCCAAACTTGTTCGAGAGCCCCATTAGGACAGTCCCCCGGACCCTGGCCTGCAGATTCTCTTCAGTAACACCGAACGGAGTCCCCGAGAAAAGCGGATCCAGAGCGTCGAGGAACGCTTGAAACACGGTGTCGATTGGGACAACGTCGAACTGGATTCCGAGGTTCTTCGCCAACCTGCGGGAATCCTCGATAGACCCTTCCGACGAATACCGAGTGGGCATGGAAACACCCCACACATTCTCGGGGCCCAAGGCATCAACGGCGATCACGGCCGTAAGGGCT
>CAYTVW010000044.1:0-10360 GCA_964441865.1 uncultured Acidimicrobiaceae bacterium | reverse complement strand
TCACCGAAGGTTCGTCGGACCTTGATTCGTAAACGAAGACGGAGGCAAAGGCGGCTGTCTCGGACGCGTCTAGCCCCCAAAACAGCCCGTTCTCTAGAGCTTCGCAGAGGAGCAAATCCGACTCGTTGTAGACGAATCTCAGTCTTCTCCCCCGACTAGTCAGTGACCATTTGTCGAGGTATCCCCAGTCTTCGAGAAGTGTCAGGATCCCGTCGAACTCTTCGACCAGACCGTGGCCTGTGGTCCGAAGATGGTTCCGCATCTGTTCAACCCGGCGCTCGGTCCGGATTGCTCTCCTGAATGCATGCAGATGTTTGGCCGCATCCGGACAGGACTTCACCGGGTGATCCGAACCTTTGGCCGGATCTCCTTGCCTTGCTTCCATCCCTCGCAACTTTTTCCGCACTGTTTCCCGGAATCGACGGTCTTTCAGAGATTCATGCTCGATCCTGATCTCACCAATTCTCTGAGAATTCGCCACGAGGTCCTTCTTTCCCAACTGGACCGTCCGCCCGGAAGTACCAATAGCCAGAAAACGTGGACTGGTCTTCGAACCTGGGAGTCTCCTGATAATCAGATAACGACCCTCCGTCCGACCTCTCGGTATCGCCACTACGTCTCCTGGCTGAAGAACCGTTTCCACTCCGAGTTGAGGGCCGCTTTCGACGAGAGTCGCATACTCTCTGATGGACCCGCGGTCGCATTCCGCATCGGCCAGATCTTTTCTGAGGGAAACCTCCAAAGCCTCCAGACGTCTAGAAGACTCGCTCCCCGTTTCTTCTCTCAGGAATTGGGCGAAAGAGGCTGCTAGAAGTTCCTCAACCTGTCCTCGTTGGTAGTTCGCTACCAGATTCACTGCCATGTTGTAGTTGGGACGAAAACTGGATCGAAGCGGATGACTTCCCGAGGCTGCGACTTCAATCACCTGCTGGAATCTCACAAACCTCGAATGCAGGACGACTCCATAGCCAATGTCATCGATGCCGCGGCGTCCAGCTCGACCAGTGAGCTGCGTGTAATCACCCGGTGTCATCATTGAATGGGTCTCACCGTCGAACTTCGTCAGAGAATCCAAGACGACGGTCCGAGCTGGCATGTTGATTCCTAAGGCGAGGGTTTCGGTAGCGAAAACCACTTTGACTAACCCGGCTCGGAATAGTTCTTCGACGACCTCTTTGAAGGCAGGAACCATTCCGGCGTGATGGACGGCGATTCCCATCTCTAGACCCGCAAGCCACGAGCTGAAATCGAGGGCTGCCAAGTCTTCGTCGGCTAGATGGGATGTTCCTGCCTCAACAATCTCTCGAATCACCGGGACATCGCATTCTTTCGTCAACCGGATTCCTGCGGAAATCAGCTCTCTCGCTGCTCTATCACACCCAGCGCGTGAAAATACGAAGAAGAGGGCCGGGAGCATCCGGGCTTCAGCCAGCTCACCCACCAGTTCGAGTCTTCTTGGGGTAACGAATCTCGCACGTCTACCTCTGTCGGCTCCCAACATCCGTTGAAGGCTCGAATTCGGGGTCTTCTTGTTCCCAGAGAACAAAGGCCACAGGCGGGTCTCACTGTCCCGACTTCGGTCTGCCATGGCGTAGAGATTCTCTAGTGGAACGGGTCGCGTCTCCGACTTCACCAAATCGATGTTCCCTCTTCGTTCCATCAACCAGGTAGCCAACTGGTCCGCGTTCGAGACTGTTGCTGACAGACACACCAACTTCACATGAGAAGGAGCGTGGATAATGATCTCTTCCCATACGGGTCCCCGGAACCGGTCTTGGAGGTAGTGGACCTCATCCAGAATCACAAACTCGACTTCGTCCAACACCGAGACATCGGTGTAGATCATGTTCCGAAGCACCTCGGTCGTCATCACGACTATCGAAGCGTCCCCGTTGATGGAGTTGTCGCCGGTGAGGAGTCCTACCGAGTCGTCGCCGTAGGTTTTGCGGAAGTCGTCGTATTTTTGGTTAGAGAGGGCCTTGATCGGGGTCGTGTAGAAGGTCTTTCGGCCGTTGGATCTGGCGTAGAACGCGGCAGCTTCCGCAACTATGGTTTTCCCCGAGCCTGTGGGAGCAGTCACCAATACTCCTCTCCCCTTCTCAAGGCTCTGCAAGGCGTCAAGCTGAAAGGGATCCGCCTGGAATCCCAAAGAATTCAGGAATTCGGTTTGGAGTTGACTCACCGTGGCCGTCTCGCATTCATTCGCGATCTAAGTTTGAACAGGCTCGGATCAGGCACGGGTTTTTGTTGCATCGGACTCAGAGCGTCTCCAAAACTCGTCAAGACATTACTCGACGACCGTGTAATGGTTCCCCAGGACGTAGCCTACCGGGCGGACGGGATTCTCTAGGGTCGGTTCTAGCGGACGATCCTAGACAGATACGGAAGGTTCCCTCTTTCGGGGTGGTCTCCCCCTAGGAATGTCATGTCAGTTCTCGCGAGCGGACCCCGGCGATAATCCTTACCCGGGATGGTGGTGGTGCGGGTAAGTGAGTTGTCGGCGGGGTCCGGTCGAGTTAATTCGTGAGGAGGCGGAAAGGATCAGGCTCGGCGTGAATCGCTGCTACGAATCTCCGAATCTCCTCTTCGGTGATTGGAGAAAGGTTGACTACTTCGTAACTCACTCCGGTTGCCAACAGAACACTGACGACTCTCGGGTTGGCTGGCCGACGCTGCATGGCCCCGCAAAGGGGGCATTCGAAGCGGTAGCTGCCGGATTCTTGATGCGGGTCGAGCTCCAGCGCGAGCTGATCCGGTCTGAGTTCGACATCACCGCACGAGTCGCACGTGGTCTTGATGGTGGTCATCTGGTCACTCCACGAATTCCGCTTCCGTTGTCGGGTATCGGCGGTCGCCTCGACTGCCTGAAGTGCTATTCGTATAGATAGTCACCTGACTAGGCCGAGGTGCGCTCGTAACGGTCGAGAATCTCCTCTGTGAGTTTCTTGAGAGTTGAGCTAACCGCTTCACCATTCACCAGTCGGGCGTCTGATCCCAAACGTAAGAGAAGTCGCGCAGAAACCATTGGATCTGGGGAAAAGAAGCGGATCAGAGTCCTTTCTTCATCCTTTTCTAGAATCTCTACCGGGTAGTAATCGAGTACCCATTCCGCATTGGGTCCCAGTTCGATGTCTGCATAGATGTCGTCGGGCGAGGGGACATAGGAGACTTCAGGGATGGACTGTTCTTGGCGAGGTGGAAAACCCTGGTCAAGTAGGCGGATCTCCCTAATGCGATCAACTCGAAATAGTCGCTCCTGCTGAGCTAATCGGCAGAACCCGTTGAGATACCAATTCCCTTTTGAAGCGAAGACCACCCATGGCTCCACCGACCGCACAGTTGTCTTCTCCGAAGATAGATTCGAGTAGGTGATCTCTACCACGCGACCTTCTTTGGCCGCCGAACGAAGTATTCCGAGAGTGTCAGACTCACCTTTTACCCGTAGAGCCAAGACTTCCTCGCCTTCGGGGAAAAGGACGCCCTGGAGCTTGGAGATTGCGCTTTCAAGGACCGCGTCACCCTGACCGGACTCACTCACAGTGATAGCGGCCGCCAAGAGGGCGAGACCTTCAGACGGGTTGAGACGAGGAGAATTGGCGAAATAGTCGGCCATATCGACCACCACCGTGTCGTCTTCCACGTAGGCAACCATCAAGTCGCCAGGTCCGTATCCGGGGAGTCCTGATACGAACACCACGTCTAGGTCTTCCAGAAGGCGATGCTTGGTGTACCCAAACCTTTTGCATACCTCTTCCACAGTTGCACCCGGGTTGGCTATGACCCACGGAAGCATCGCCAGAATACGGGTGATGCGTGTCGCTGTTCGACTCACAACGACTCCTTAACCTTCCGAACCAATGCCGCCCTCAAATCGGGAGGAGCGAGAATCTCCGCTTTTGGTCCGAACCCCAGGACCCACCCAACAAAGGCGGCTGGGTTCGAGACCGAAATCTCCACTTCTATCGGACCCTCCCCGGGTTCTTCCGCCCTGCCTAGATTCCTCAAAGCCCACCAAGCTACCGATTCATCGAATCTGACTAGAGCAGTCTGGCTTTCATCATCTCCGATCTCCCAAGGCTGTGTGTCGAGTGCAGATCGGATACTGATCCCGGGAGTCCGTTTGAAAGCCGCTGGCTTTTCCCCCAAGGAGATCTCCTCCATCCGATCCACACGAAACACCTTCGATCCGCCGTCTTCGATCCCGACCAAGTACCAATGCCCTCTGGCGTGGCCGATCCCGTGAGGTGCTACGCGTCTATCTTCCCCGCGGTAACGAAAACTCGTGAGTCGACGTTCGGTGATCCCTTTGAAAATTTCGGCAAGGGTATCGACGTTTGCTCCCAAGTTGGCTCCGAACGGTTCAACAGAAGCCGCCAAGGAGACTCCCCCCAATTTGAGAAGAGCCTCAAACCCGGAACCGCCTTCGCCAATCCTTACCACCTGAGCTGCCAACCAGAGGGCAGCCCTTTCCTCGTCAGTGAGGCCGGGATCTGGCATTCGATACTCTGCCGGAGAAATCGCGTACCCCTTCTCGAGACTCCACACATCTGGCGCTCGCACATCAAGGGGAATCCCAATTCTTCGAAGGAGTTCTTTGTCGCGTTCAAACATCCTGTGGAAGGCGGCGTCCGATTGCCCCTCGTACCCCGCGACCGTGTTCCGGATTTCTTCAGCTGTCACCGGAAGCCGCGAAGTGAGGAGAAACGCGAGCAAATTGAGGATCCGTTCGATGACGTTTTTCATTTCCCTTGTCCCTTGTATAACGAAGCCAGAGAACCTGTTCAACCCTGCTGAAGCGGTTCACATAGTCTCTATGAGACGTTCAACCCTTTCATCGAAAGCCTTGAATGGGTCCTTGCAGAGAACGGTCCTCTGGGCTTGATCATTCAATTTGAGGTGCACCCAGTCAACGGTGTAGTCGCGCTTAGCCGCCTTGGCGGCTTTGATGAACGCTCCTCGCATCCTTGCCCTCGTCGTTTGAGGAGGCTCAGCTACCGCTCGAGCAATCGCCTCGTCGTCGACAATCCGCTCAACCATTCCCTTCTTTTCCATCAGGTAATAGATCCCACGGTTCCTGTTGACGTCGTGATAAGCGAGGTCGAGCATCCCGAGTCGGGCATCCGAGGCTTCGAGACCCCTCTTCTCCTGGTAGCTCTCCAGCATCTTCCGCTTTGTAACCCAGTCGACTTCCCGGTCAAGTGTCATGGGATCCTTTTCGATCCCAGTTAGCAGGTATTCCCACCGAGCCACTGCCTGCTCAACTTCAGGTGGGAATCCCGGGCTTCTTGAGAAACGCATAGCCCTGTCGAGGTACTCCCATTGGATGTCCAGAGCTGAAAGTTCACGTCCATTCGCTAGTTTCACCTGCTTTCGGCATGTGAGATCGTGAGAGATCTCGCGAATGGCTCGGATCGGATTCTCTAGGGCAAGATCACGGAAAACTACGTCTGCTTCGATCATCTGCAGGATTGCAAGGACTGTCCCAATCTTCGTGAACATGGCGTATTCGTTCATATTCGAATCGCCTACGATCACATGGAGTCTCCGAAAACGTTCAGCGTCTGCGTGGGGCTCATCTCTGGTGTTGATAATCGGCCGGCTCCTCGTAGTCGCCGAAGAGACACCTTCCCAGACATGTTCGGCTCTTTGCGACATCGAGTATGCGACTCCCCTCGCGGTGCGGAGCAAGCGTCCCGCTCCCAGAAACACTTGGCGAGTCGAGAGAAAAGGAATCAGCGTGTCCAACGTCTTCTGGAAATCCTTGGCCCGTGAAATCAGATAGTTTTCGTGGCACCCATAAGAATTCCCTGCCGAATCGGTGTTGTTCTTGAAGAGGTAGATGTCTCCTCGGACACCTTCTTCTTCCAACCGAAGTTCCGCCCCTGAGACCAGGTTCTCGAGTATTCGTTCGCCCGCCTTCTCGTGTGCAATCACATCGAGGATCGAGTCGCATTCCGGGGTGGCGTATTCCGGGTGGCTCCCCACATCCAGATACAGTCTTGCCCCATTCTCAAGGAATACGTTCGATGATCTCCCCCAACTCACCACTTTGCGGAACAGATACCTAGCGACCTCATCTGGACTCAGCCTCCGCTGCCCCCGAAGCGTGCAGGTCACACCGTATTCGCTTTCGACTCCGAAGATCCTGCGTTCCACGGACTCAGACTAGAACCGGTTCAGGGTTCTGTCTGGGGAATCTCGATTCGTTTGAAGGCTCGTCGTCCGTTTCCATCTTCGAGGATCGCAGCTTCCCATCCTTCAGTGGGACGACCTTCCGCAGTCTCGAAAGCCGCCACTCCCAGAGCTATCGCCTCTCCGAGATCCATTTCGGGTCGGTAATCGGCCCTCATAGCCTCCTCCAACGCTTCGCTCTTCCCCCCAATGGCGACCACATCACGTAAGTGTTGAAGAGAACCGTCATAGGTGACCCTGAACATTTTCTTGGGTTCCCCTACTTCAGCGATGAGTATCTCGACTTCAAAGGGCTTCATCTCGTGGCTGAAGATCTGTCCGAGCGTCTGAGAAAACGCGGTAGCCAGACCAAGAGCAGTCACATCTTCTCGGCTATAGAGATAACCAGTCAGGTCTGCCTGCCTGATCCCAGCCTTACGAAGTGTCTCAAACTCGTTGTATCTTCCGACTCCGGCAAAAGCGATCCGATCGTAGACTTCGCTTATCTTCCGGAGAGTCCCTGAAACGTTCTCCGCGAGAAGAAGGATCCCGCTGGCATATACGATTCCCACGATTGAACGCCCACGAGCGATCCCTTTCCTGGCGTATTCTGCCTTGTCTCTGACCAGTTGCTCGGGTGCTACATAAAACGGGAAGGTCATTTCGCTGATTCTCTCTCTACCGATGAGACCAGTTCATCGTCGGTGATAGTCGTGACTCCGTCGGCGTCGATAGCAAGCACAGTTGGGAATATGCGGCGGCGAATATTCGGGCCGCCTGTAGCCGTGTCTTCTTCGGCTGCGGCCATCAGAGCCGCCACTGCCATGTCGACAGCTTCCGCGCGCGGCAGATCCTCGCGATAAGCGCTCCGCAGATACGATTTGGCGAGTCGAGCACCTGACCCTGTTGAGCCGAAGTCCTGCTCCTCGTATCTTCCTCCAACCATGTCGTAGGAATAGAGACGTCCTCTCGCGGTTGAAGGATCGTATCCGGCGAACAGTGGGACGACTACCAGTCCCTGGAACGCCATAGGCAAGTGTCCCCGGACCAGTCGAGCGGCAAAATTCGCTTTCCCCTCCAAGCTGAGAGCGGTCCCCTCGATCTTCTCATAGTGCTCGAGTTCAGTCTGGAACAGTCTCACCATCTCCAACGCCATACCGGCGACTCCAGAGATTGCGACGGCTGAATGAGAATCCGTCTGAAAGACCTTCTGGATGCGTCGGTGAGCAACCAGATACCCTTCTGTTGCCTGACGATCGCCCGCCATGACTACGCCACCTTTGTGACGCAGACCGAGAACCGTGGTCCCCTCTGGCGCGGAAATCTTGTCGAGTGTCCCATTCGGTAGAGCACCGAACGGCGAAGCCCCGACTGATCCCAGTAAGTCCACAAAGCTGGATCCGGGGAGAGGGGCATCTATTGGGAGATTGAAAAGCTCCTTCACTCTCCGCCTTTCTGAATGTATCCCTTCACGAACTCTTCGGCGTTTTCTTCGAGTACCGAATCGATCTCGTCTAGGAGCGAGTCGAGGTTCTCGGATTCGTTCTCAACGGATCCTTTGTCAAGGACAGACTCTGTTTCGTCGTCTTTTTCTTGCGACTGAGGTCGAGCCTTTTTGCGTTCAATATCCGCCACGGGCCGGTCCTACTTTCCTAGATTCTCGATCAGTTCACTCACGTTCGACGCTTCGGCGAACAAACCCGCCACCCTTTCCGCGTCACCGCGTAGAGGTTCCATCATAGGAATCCTGCAAAGGTGTGGTTCACCTGTGTCGAACACGAGAGAATCCCAGTTTGCTGCCCAGATGTCGTCGGAGAACCGATCCACGCATTTTCCGCGGAAAAATGCCCTGGTCTTCTTCGGAGGTTCCCGAACGGCAGACGCAATTGACTCGTCGGTAAAGAGCCTCCGGATCCTTCCCTCGGCCACAAGTCGACCGTAGAGGTCTCGCCGCGGAGAGATTTCGTGATACAGCAACGCCAGGGCGGCCAGTTTGTGAGATGTCCAATCAAGGCCATGTCGCTCCCGATAGGCATTCAGAAGCTCCTGTTTGGCGGCCCAGTCGAGACGATCAGCGCACTTAGATGGGTCGCTTTCTAGGTCTTCGAGAACGGAACGCCATTCAGCCAGCACCCTTTGCCAGACTTCATCATCGCTCTCGTTCTCAACATACTTGGAAAGCCATTCCAGATACCGGAACTGGATCTCAAGAGGCGTCATGAATCCACCGTCATCAACTCCCACAGGGGAAAAGGGCGAATGGCTCGTCTCCCAACAAGCCCGGACCGGATTCGCCAGGATGATCGGATCGGGGAGAGCACCGTCCTCGAGCGCGGCCAGAAAAATCGCTGTTACGCCCAGTTTGAGGAAGATCTGAACCTCGCTTCGGTTGGCGTCACCAATTATCACGTGAAGCCGCCGGTATTTCTCGGGGTCTCCGTGGGGCTCGTCCCGGGTGTTGACAATCGGTCGCTTAATCGTGGTCTCTATCCCCACCAACTCCTCGAAAAAGTCGGCCCGTTGGGTGATCTGGTAATCCACTGAGGGACGGCCATTTTCGGCCCCGACTTTCCCGGATCCGGTGAAGATCTGCCGTGTGATAAAGAAGGTCGGAGCGAACCGCACAATTTCGGAGAACGGTGTTGAACGAGACATGAGGTAGTTCTCGTGGGCCCCATAAGAGTTCCCCTTCCCGTCAGAGTTGTTCTTAAACAACCTCAACTCCTGGTTGGCGGGGAGGACCTCTGCCGACGCGGTGATCGCCTCCCTCATGACTCCCTCGCCGGCCTTGTCATAGAGTGCTCCTTCAAGAGGATCAAAACACTCTGGACCGGAGTATTCGGGATGGGAATGATCCACGTAGAGTCGGGCACCGTTACTCAGAACCGCGTTGACCATGGATGCCTCGCCCTCCGAAACAGGAACCAGCGAGTCGAACACAGCGCGGGCGTCCCGAGTGGGAGCTTCTTCCTCATAAGACCATTGAACGGTCGCCTTCGGCCCCGGATACGCGTTCACTGTCAGCGCTGAGAGTATTGCGGGGCTGTAATCCGGCGCGCCCCCCATCATCAGACCATATTCGGTTTCAGTCCCCAAAACCTTGGTGGTCGCCATCAAAGGTATTGGCCGATAGAGGCGCTCTCGACCATTCTGCTTGCACCGCCGTCGCCAATCAGTGTTCGAACGTATGTGATCTTCTCGCCCTTCTTCCCGGAGATCTTTGCCCAATCGTCCGGGTTCGTGGTGTTCGGCAGGTCTTCATGTTCCCGGAACTCTTGATGGACGGCTTCGATCAGATCCTTCGTCTCGATCCCCCCAGGTCCCCCGTCTATGACGCGTTTGATCGCAGTTTTCTTCGCTCTTCTGACGATGTTCTCGATCATCGCCCCAGAGGCGAAGTCTTTGAAGTAAAGGATCTCTCGGTCGCCGTTGGCATAGGTCACTTCGAGGAATCGGTTCTGGTCGCCTTCCGAATACATTGCATCCACCGCGTGAGAGATCATGTTCGATATTGCCCGGGCGATGTCGCCACTGGACGATTTCAGAGAGCTCGGCCCAATAGGGAGTGACTCCCTCAGGTAGATCCGGAAGATTTTCTCGGCAGCTACGGCGTCGGGCCGATTGATCCTGATCTTCACATCCAGTCGGCCCGGTCTGAGAATCGCCGGATCGATCAGGTCTTCTCGGTTGGAAGCCCCAATCACGATGACGTTTTTCAACGACTCCACTCCATCGAGTTCCGACAGGAGCTGAGGAACGATCGTCGATTCGACATCGGAAGAGATCCCCGAACCCCTGGTGCGGAAAAGTGAATCCATCTCATCGAAGAAGACGATCACAGGGACACCTTCCTCAGATTTCTCTTTGGCTCTTTGGAAAATCAGGCGGATCTGACGTTCCGTCTCTCCAACCCACTTGTTCAAGAGCTCAGGCCCTTTGATGTTGAGGAAATAGGATCGAGCGTCGGGCCTTCCCGTACGTTCCGCTACCGCCACAGCGAGAGAGTTGGCAACCGCCTTCGCTATGAGTGTCTTCCCGCAACCCGGAGGTCCGTATAGGAGTATCCCCTTCGTGGCCTCAAGCGAGTACTCCTCGAACAGTTCGCGGTGCATATATGGGAGTTCTACGGCGTCGCGGATCTCTTCGATCTGTTTCTCGAGTCCTCCGACATCTTCGTAGGTGATGTCGG
>CAYTVW010000043.1:9012-10372 GCA_964441865.1 uncultured Acidimicrobiaceae bacterium | reverse complement strand
TCCCGGATTGGCCTCAGTGGATCGCTCGGATCTTCCCCACCTATTGGGTGATCGACCCGGTGTACCGAGTGGCGATCCAAGGCGCGGGCCTTTCCAGCGTGTGGGGCAGTCTGGTTATCGGTCTCGCCGTGGCTGGAATCCTTCTGATTCCCCTTGTCTTCCTCACCAAGAGACTCCGCTACCAACTGGCCGCCTCATAGCCAGGTGGTTACGAGACTCGACGGTCAAAGCTCAAGCGGTCCAGGGAGACTCCGTCTGGTCCATTTTGGGAAACCAACCGAAGCTCTCTGGTTGGCTTCGACTTCGCCATCCCGAACCCGAATCTGGCCGATGGATTCTCATGGCTTCCAACGATGTGTGTCCCAAAACCAAGGAGGGCGGCACGAGTGCCGCCCTCCCTTACTCATAGTCAATGCTTCAGCTCACTCGGAATCCAGATGCATAATTGCGCCCCAAGAGGCACACAGCCCGCCGCCAGTCAACAGCCAGAGCCCGGCTCCTGGACCTCCCATGAAATCTTCGAAGATTCCAAGCATGAACATGAACACCATCGCTCCCGTAGCAGCAACGATCAGAACTAGACCTAACACCTTCGATTGTTTCGAATAGAGTGCCAGAGCGCCCCCTACCAGAGCCGCGAGAGTGACAATGCCGGGGGTGTCATCGAGAAGGTTTGTATCGCCCATGCTCCAACTGTCCAGAAGGGCGCCAATTATGAACGCGGCCGCTCCGCCGTAGACAAGCTGGAGAGCTTTCGGAAGCGCTTTGAAGCTTTGTGCAACATCTGTCATCGGGATTCCTCTCTTTCGTTGGCTCTTCGGGCAGACCCACAAGAAGCTAGCACGACATCTCCAAGATTCACCTCGAAGTCCCATCAGTCAGTCCGGTTCTTCCACAACTCCTTTGGCGACGCGCCGAGAGAACCCTCGGGTATGAACCACTGGTCCGAGACAAAAAGGGGGCGGCACCATTGGTGCCGCCCCGGAATGCTGCGAAAACAGCTTGTTCAGTTGGCTTCAATCTGGGTGATCGCTCCCCAAGAGGCAGCCAAGCCGCCAGCCGTTAAGAGCCAGAGACCGATCCCCGCATCGGCGGACGTGCTCTCTAGCAGGCCACTTAGGAAGAAGAAGAGAACGGCTCCGGTGGGAAGAAGGATTGCGACCAACGCCCACAGATTCGACTTCTTCAGATAAGCCAGGACGGCACCAACGATCATCGAAGCGAGCCCGATGATCCCAGGAGTCGAGTCCAAGAGATTCGAGTCGCCTACGCTCCACATATCCAGGAACGACCCAATCAGGAATACGGCGGCTCCGCCGAGGATCAGTTTGCCGAGCGAGCCGGTCGCGATCGAATTGAC
>CAYTVW010000043.1:0-9002 GCA_964441865.1 uncultured Acidimicrobiaceae bacterium | reverse complement strand
AAGGGCAAGGGGGAACTTCTTGAAGTTTTCTACGACTTCGGCCATGGGAATGCATCTCCTTCGCCGGCTCACTCGGCCGACTTCTCAGAAGGTAGCACGAGATGATCGGGAAAACCCACCCTGAACGGGAATTCTGTTGAAATTCTCGCAGCAATTCTGTTTTCACTGAATCGACTCGAAGTTCCCATCGATCGCCTCTTCCAAGATTCATCGCCCAGATCAAAAGCAACAAAGGGCCCAAAGACTTGTATTGAGCATCTTCCTGGTGTTCTCTGATCGGATGAATTGGAGCACCAACAACATCCCTGACCTCACGGGGAAGATCTCGGTTGTCACCGGAGGCAACGGCGGACTGGGACTAGAGACCGTCCGGCAACTCTGTCTGCACGGAGCTCATGCAGTGATCGGGGCGCGGGACATGGAGAAGGGCCAGAGAGCTCTAGACGAGATCCAGCGAACAGTTCCAGCGGCCTCGGTCGAGATCGTCGAACTCGACTTGGCATCCCTTGCCTCGGTCGAATCATTCTCGGAGGAAGTCGCCTGCAAGCACTCGGCGATCAACCTCCTTTTCAACAACGCGGGGATCATGGCGATCCCAGAGGAAACCACTGATGACGGATTCGAGGCTCAATTCGGGACCAATCACCTCGGGCACTTCGCCCTTACCGCCCGTCTCCTCCCTCTCCTAGCCGCAGGTGCACCCTCCCGAGTGATTTCGACCACCTCTACCGCCCGATTTCAGGCCGGTTCCTACGACCTGAACAATCCGCACCTTCGAGGGTGTTATCGACCATGGCAAGCCTACGGGATCTCCAAACGGGCGAATATCCAGTTCGCGTTCGAGCTCGACCGCCTCTTGTGTGGACAGGGGATTTTCGGGTATGCGGCTGACCCCGGATTCTCGAAAACCGATCTCCAGCCCAATTCGGTGAGATCGAATCCTGGTAGGAGCCAACGATTCTGGCGTTGGGTCGTGGCTCACACCGGCCAAACCCCTGAAGCCGGAGCACTCCCACAACTCCGAGCCGGGACCGACCCACTCATTCCTCATGGATCACTGATCGCTCCTCGGTGGATCACTAACGGACCGCCCATCCTCCGAAAGTGGGGTCGCTTCGATAACCCCGACGAATGCCGAAAATTATGGGAGATTTCTCAGGCTGAAACCGGACTCTCAATCCCTTGAATAGGCTCACAATTTCACAAACGGGTAGAAACTTTTGAACACAAACTATCTAGTTCTAGAGCCCGTCACGAACTAACCTGGGAGCTCACAGAGAGTCGCTGACGATTCTTATTGAATCGCGGTGCGAGTCGGAAAGGGGAAGGCGTTGCTGGACCTAACGGTGGAAGAACCGAGCCCGATGCGAGTCGCCATCATCGGTCGATTCCCGCCGAGCCAACCAGGATCCGCTCGCGCCAATGCTGCTCTGACCAAAGCCCTCGAAGACCTCGGCCATACCGGCGTTGGGGTCTTCCGCCTCGTCAAGCCGGGAGATCACCCAGCCACCTCACACTCGGTCGTGATGGAAGTGGACCCGACCAGCGCAATCAGCGCCCATCTTGCCGCTCTCCGGTCGAGCGAATACGACGCCGTGATTGTTCACTACGAATCGGTCTTCGAAACCGAGATCATCCACGACCTCGTCTTCGAGATCACCGCCCCGATAGTCCTTGTGCTTCATGATTTGCCAGACAGTCTCGACGATCCTTTCCCGAGGCTATTGGAAATGGCTTCCACGGTGATCGTTCCCTCCCAGGCCGCATCCAACACCATCAGTCGGCTCCGAGCTGGACCGCGACCGACTCTGATCCGACCGGGTTCTTCTTGGGTCCCTACCCACCATCGAGAAGGACCCCGACGGAAGATCCTCACCTGGGGATTCCTGGAACCCGGGATGGGAATCGAAAACGTAATTCGAGCTCTCCCTTACCTTTCCGATCTGGAGCCTCCGGTCGAATACGACGTGATAGGCCCCACCCACCCGGACATCAGCGGAACCCCCGACTCTTCCTATCGCGAGTGGCTGAGGAGTCTGGCATCCGACCTCGAGGTAGCCGACCAGGTGCACTTCGATCCACTTCTCTACCCGGAGCCGACCCTTCGAGCACGACTCGCCGACGCCGACGTCATCGTCGTTCCATACGACACCACCGACAGGACAACTTCTCGCCTTCTAACCGAGGCGTTATCTCTTGGAAGGCCAGTCGTCTCATCCCGATTCCCATACGCAACAGAGCTGCTATCTGAAGGAGCTGGGACCACGGTCGAACCGGGCGACCCCGATGCGCTGGCCGCCGCCGTCCGTAGATTCCTTGTCGACAACAACCGCTATCGTGACGCCGCTGTAGCTGCCAGCCAATTGTCATCACATCTGAACTGGAACCGTGTAGCGTTTCAGTTTGAAGGCGTGATCACAGCCGCCACAGCGTCGACTCGAGAACCTGCCTGATGACATTTCAGGTGAAATCCAATATGCAACCCATTGTGACGCGCACTGAGACGGAACTCCGGCCTGACCCGTCGAGAGTCGTCGCCAAACCTTTCCTCCCCGGCGAATCCGCGTTCGCGGGCGGCCCCTCCCGGCTTGAGTTGATCGGTAGACGAGTCATGTCCCTCGACCGTGACCAGGCCGCACTACTCCTAGAGGCGACAAGAAAGCGCTTCGTGGGTCGACACGCCGACCTGGAATCGGTTTGGGAGGAGCACCTGCGACGAGCCCAGGGGATGCTCCCGTGGATCACCAGTGTCACTGGCACCCGACGGGCTCTTCTCGGGGCGTTCTTCACTCAAGAATACGCCCTTGAAGCAGCAGCCATCTGTAACCCTTCTATGGTCCCCGATCCAGACGATTCCAGTCGTTTCGTGATGACGCTGAGAGCAATAGGGGAAGGCCACATCTCCTCTGTCGAGTTCCGAACCGGGAAGGTAGAAAAGGAACCCATCCTTGACCCTCCTTCGGAGTTCCTGACTACAGGCACGCGCCACCCCCCGACATACGACAAGAAGGAATTCGCGACCCGTCTCGCTGAACTCCACGCTGACAAGGAAGTCACCCGCACAATCCTCGACTATCTCAACGACTTCTTCTC
Organism: uncultured Acidimicrobiaceae bacterium; assembly: GCA_964441865.1. Classification (GTDB taxonomy): domain Bacteria; phylum Actinomycetota; class Acidimicrobiia; order Spongiisociales; family ZC4RG35; genus CAYTVW01. The sequence continues at coordinate 5,909 of CAYTVW010000043.1, read as the reverse complement.
CAACGAAGACCTGGGAGAGGCGATAGACAGGATGCACCGAACGGGCGTCTCTGAGGCCATGGCATTCGAAACTGCTCGCCTCGCCAACTGGGTCGCCTCCTCCAATTACGAGATTTCGTTCCCTCCGGGGGACCTGTGCAGCCGGGTCCTTCTCCCGGCAGGCCCCACCGACAGCCGGGGAATCGAAGACGTCCGAATGGTCCGTTTTGAGCACGAAGATGGTTCCGTCGAATACCTCGGAACCTACACGGCTTTCGACGGATTCACCGTTCTCCCCCAACTGATAGAGACCAAAGACTTCCAGACTTTCCGCATGTCGACGATGACAGGTAGCTGCGCTCGGAACAAAGGGATGGCCTTATTCCCGAGGAAGATCAACGGCCTGTACACCGCTTTGGGCAGACACGACAACGAGAACCTTCACGTCATGTGGTCGGATCGGGTCAGAGCCTGGAACATCGCCGAAGTAATTTACCGACCAGAAGCTGGATGGGAAGCGATTCAGACAGGGAACTGCGGACCGCCCATAGAGACCGAAGCGGGCTGGCTGGTACTCACGCATGGAGTCGGCCCCATGCGTCGTTACGCCATGGGAGCGATACTCCTTGATCTGGCTCATCCACAAAAGGTGATCGCGAGACTCACCGAACCCCTCCTAGAACCCGACGAAGACGAACGGAACGGATACGTCCCCAATGTTGTCTACTCGTGCGGCGGAATGGTCAACAATGGGAACCTCATACTTCCCTACGGATTCGCCGACCAGGGGGTTCGGATCGCGCTGATCGACCTCGAAGGCCTGATCGGCGCTATGCGACCGACCTAGCCCTCAACCAGTCTCCTGTACACCTCCAGGTAACCGCGAGCCATCGAGTCGATACCGAATCGACTCGCGGCCGCCTTTCGACACGAAGAGCGGTCGATTCTTTCGATTCTCCCGATCGCATCGACAGCCTCATCCACGGTAGAGACCAAGAAACCTGTCTCGCCGTCGCGTACCAGCTCCGGCATTGCACCTCTCGCCCAGGCGACAACTGGAGTTCCGGCTGCCATGGCCTCGACCACCACCAAGCCGAAAGGCTCATCCCATTCGAGAGGCATCACCAATGCAGCCGCGTTCGCATACTCGACAGCGATCTCACTCCGACTCAGAGGTCCGACATACTCGACATCTTGAGAACTGAGAAAGGGCTCGATCTTTTCTGAGAAGTATCCCTGGTGTTTGGGCTCTATCCCTCCGACTAGGCGAATAGACCTGCCAGCGGAAATAGCCGCTTCGATAGCCAAATGCGGAGCTTTCTCGGGTGCGAGACGACCAGCGAAGAGAAGCGCGTCCCCGCCTTCTCCATATGGGAAATCGTCGATCTGGATCCCGTTGTAGACCGTCCCCACGTATCGGAGTTCGGGAAGAAACGCCCTTTCCGAGTCGGAGATAGAGACAAAAGGATGGCTTCTATACCTGCGAAGGGCTGGGCGGACCGCCTTGTTCCATGCGACACCGTGGAGAGTCGTGACCATAGGACACGGGAGGAAATCCGCGTATCCAAGAGCATGGACATGAAGATGCGAGTGGACGATGTCGAAACCCCCGTTCCTGACAATCGAAGCCATCTCAGCGATATGGACTTCCTCCCAGATCCGAAAATCTGGGGGTTCTTCGTCTTTCGGCCATTCACTCAATGGATGCGGGACAGTTGGGGCCAACCTTGCAGAGGTTCCTGAGCCAACGGGAGCGAACAGGATCACTTCTTGGCCTTCTGAAACCAGGCCGTCAGCGATATCCCCGGCAACCCTTTCCCATGGTCCGTACCCCTTCGGTGGCGTGGAATGAGTTATCGGTGCAAGTATTCCGATCCTCACTGCCTGACCTCGGAACCAGCCCAAACCCGATGACAAGCCATGACCACAGCCAGGCCGGATATCGTCGATTCGGCTCCCTGATTCCGGTTAACTCCTGACTCCTCCAAACCGTCATAGCAGGCCCCCGTCTCAGGGTCGTAGAGGGGGAAACGAGAGTCATTGTCTCCCGCCAGCCATCTCCCACAGGTCAGCACCCTATCCGACCAGACGGAGTCGCCGGTGATAGTCCACGCTTCGAGGCAAGCCTCGGCCATACACGCCGCCTCGATCGGCTGTTGGTCAAAGACCGGTTTTGGGCCCCCCGGCGCCCGTCCGTCAACCGGGGTAAACGACCAATGGCCCTCCCACTCTTCCTCTAGACAAAGCCATTCGAGTGTTCGTATGCCTTTTTCAACTAGCGTCGGAATCCCGAGGACGTCACCGACGGCCAACATCGCGTGAGGAATACGGCCATTCGCATAACGGAGACGAGACTCCGGCCACGGTTCGTTCAGCGAGATCAAGAACTCACTGATTTGCTCGATCATCTCCAAACCCACGCCCACCCTGTCAGCCGACCGAGCCCCCAAACCGACATAGACGGACGGCCTCACATAGCGGGTTTCCGGGAGTGTCGCTTGCCTCAGACAATCCGAAGCAGCCTCCCTGAGCCCGAAGCTAGGGGCTCGGGCTGCCGCCTCCAGAAGACTCCAGATGGCTCGTCCTTGCGAATCGTCGGATCCGACAGAGTCGATCCACCGGCGGTCGTAACTCATCCGATTGTGGAATCTCCCGTCGGCCTTTTGGGCGTAGATCACGAACCCCAACAGAGTCTTAATGGAGTCTTCTCTCTTCGGATGCTCCGGAGCCGACATCAGGAGAATCAGAGCCCGGGCGGCATCGTCAATCGAATAGCCATGGTCTCGCCGCGTCACTCCGAAACGGGCATGTTCAAGAAGTCCCGTATCGTCGATCATCCCCAAGAGATAATCGAGCCGGATCGGCATCAAGGCTGTCATAGCGCCCGGCTAGCGGCAATCCGATGGAGCAGGTGGAAGTACCGCCTCGCGACATGGTCCCAGGTGAGAGTCGGTCCGAGTATCCGCTGCACCTTCTTTATCGCTCTTCTCTCGGGAGAATCGTTGAGCATTGAAACGATCGCCTCAGCCATCGCCACAGGATCCTTGTTCGGCACAGCCACCACGGCGCCGTCAGAAGCCAATTCAACAGCGTGGGGGAATCTCGTCGCAACCACCGGAACCTCGGCCGTCACGGCCTCTACAAGGATCCCTGAGACCGTTTGAGACGTCGAGTCGTAGGGAAGAACGATCACATCAGAACTTCGAATGAGTTCGTGGACGCCCGAGCGAGGCATGTATTGATTAACCCACAAGATGTTGTCGCTCACTCCCAACTCGGAAGCTAGGTCAACCAGCATTTCCCTGTAGGTTTCGCCTTCTCGTTCGAGAACCTTGGGATGGGTTCTCCCCGCAATCACATATCGAACGTTCGGATGTTCTTCCTTCACTCTCGAAAGAGCTCGAATCGACCATTCCAAACCCTTCCCGGGACCAATGAGCCCCCAGGTCAGAATCGTGTTCCCGTCTCGTCTTAGAACCTTGGGAACTGATTTCGGCACTGGATGAGTACCGTGTGGAATCACCTCGATTCGGCTGAGTGGTACACCGAAGTTCCCCGTCAACAAGGCCGCGGCAGAGCGGCTCTGAACAACGAACTTGGAGACCAGATAACGCATCCTTTCGATGATTTCTCTCTCCAACGGGCTCGGGTCTTTAAGAACAGTGTGGAGCACCGCAATCGCCGGAACAGTGAGTTCCTTTAGTAGGTCGATCACAGCCCAACCCGATTCGGGTCCGAAGATCCCATATTCGTGTTGAATCACGACGGCGTCGTATGAGTTGAGTATTCGACCGGCAAACTCCACTGATCCAGGGACGTCTGGGCGAAGCACCCCAATCACCTCTGGTCCCCCCTCCGGGATGTCTTCTCCTTCGACCACTTGGACCACGTCGACCGAAAAGGCGGGGCCGCCCACATCCAACATCGAAGCACGAAGAGACGCAGTGAAGGTGGCCAATCCGCAGGGAGTGGGAGGGTAGGTGCTCACCAGAGCAAGATTTGGTAGACCCTCTTCCTTTGACTTTTGGGGCCGTCGCCCGACTCCCAAGATCTCTTGAGAGACGACGTCAATCGGCTCGGTTATTCGGTCAGAGGCGATAACGCCATCCAGCGCGTCGGTCATTCATTCTCCCCTTCCGTATTGGACATTTGAACGCCCAACTCGACGACCGAAGGGTTGACAAGTTGCCCCAAAACGGGTCTGTCAAGAGGGCGTCATGCATTAATGATGCCCGAGAATGAGCGCAATGTCCGAAAATTTCTGTAAATTTTCCAACATATCTCTTGCTCAAAGAACATCGTCGCTCGTCTGAGCGCCGACCCCGAGCACTGAATTCGACTATTCGAGGACACCGAATCGGGGAGGCCTAGGCAGATCTGAGCGCCTCGGTCGGCGACAAGTGTGCAGCTCTCACCGCAGGGTACAAACCAGCCAGAGTCCCAATCAGGATTGCGGCTCCCATTCCTCCGAGCAAGGCAACTCTGGGGACAAGAACCTCCCATCCACGAAGTGTCGCCCAGGCGGTGGTAACGCTGTAACCCAAGAGAATTCCACCCAATCCACCAATCACTGACAACAGCAAAGCCTCTCCCAAGAATTGACTGGCGATATGGCGCCGCGTCGCTCCCAGAGCTCGCCGAAGGCCGATTTCGGCTTTCCTTTCCAACACCGAAATAACCATCACGTTGGCCACTCCGACCCCGCCCACCAGGAGTGCCACCGCACCCAAACCTAGGAACAGTGCAGTCAATGTTGCATCAGCAGCTTCACGGGCCTGGAGTGCGTCAGTCGGTCGGCTCACCTGAACTTCCTCAGGGTGAACCGGGTTCGCCGTCGCGGCAAGGACCGCCATCACTTGATCAGTTTGAGAGGGATCAGAACGAACATGAATCGTCGAGACAACCCCGTCGGATCCGAGATAGGTTTCTGCGGCTTGGAACCCAACGAGGGCAGCTCGGTCGAGATCAGGGCTCAATTCGAAGCCTTCGAGAACCCCCACGACAACCCACCACCGGCCCCCCAGCCAGACTTTCGCCGGGAGACTTCTGATGCCGAGCCTGTCTGCTGCCACAGATCCAAGAACCGTTGTCGGATACGAAGCGGTGGCATCGTTCAGCCATCTCCCGAAAGCCACATCTCCGGCAAGAGTGTCCAACAGCGACAATTCGACAGCTTGCACCGTCAAGGCACCGGTCCGGTCACTTGGCATAAGGTCGGTTCTGTATACCTTGGCGTCAACCGGAGCCACGGCAGCGGTTTCCTCGACCGGCCCTATCCGATCGATCATCACAGACGCGGTTTCGGGAAGTTCGCCGGTCCCTCTCCCGATTCCGGTCCCGCCTTCCACAGTCAGAAGGTTTGTTCCCAAGCGATCCAATGTGGCAAGAAGCTCGGATCTCGAAGAGTCTGAAAGTCCCAACACCCCAACCATCGAGGCGATCCCTATGGCAATCCCCAGGGAAGAAAGAGTCGCCCGAGTCATCCGAGTTCTCAGCCCGACTGCAGCCGTCCGCAACACATCAGCGAAATGGAGTCGGGAAGCAACAAGGGAAGTCATGACGCCACCTTCGTCGAGTCGGATTCCACCATCCCGTCTCTGATCGAAATCGACCTCGGACAGGCATCCGCGATGGCGCGCTCGTGCGTGATCACCACGATTGTTGTCCCACCCTTGTTCAACTCTCTGAGAAGATCAACGATCCCACTCCCCGATTGCGAATCCAGATTCCCCGTCGGTTCGTCCGCGAGAACGATCGCTGGCTCTCCAACTAGAGCCCTCGCGATTGCGACACGCTGCCGTTCGCCACCAGAGAGTTTGGTGGCGACCTGGTTCATCCGGTGACTCATACCGACTCTTTCCAGAGCTTTCTCAGCGGCTTCCCGCCGTCTCCGGAGAGACAATCCCGTATAGAGCAAGCCATCCGCCACG